>JAHDCH010000139.1 GCA_020629995.1 Pseudaestuariivita sp.
GGGTACAGCACGTCAGATGCGCTCTTTTGGCCCGGGGATTTGTCCATTACGCCACCTATATTGGGTGATAGGCCCAAAAGACCATAGGACATTTCCGATGCAGGCAGCGCAAACAACCGTCAAACCCGATGAAATCGCCAAGTTCGAAGCGATGGCCGATGAATGGTGGGACACCCAAGGCAAATTCAAACCCCTGCACATGATGAACCCCGTGCGGCTGGAATACATCACTCAGCAGGTGTCGGCCGAATTTGCCCGGGACCTGAGCGCCGAAGCGCCGTTCAAGGGGTTGCGCATCCTCGACATCGGCTGTGGCGGGGGCCTTTTGTGTGAACCCATGGCGCGGCTGGGCGCCACCGTGGTCGGCGCGGATGCCGCCGAACGCAACATCCCTGTCGCGCGCATCCATGCGGAACAATCGGGCCTCGACATCGATTACCGCCACACCACCGCCGAAGCGATGGCCGAAGCGGGCGAACAATTCGACGTCGTCCTGAACATGGAAGTGGTCGAGCATGTGGCCGATCCGCTGGCCTACCTGACGGCGTGCCAGCAGCTGCTCAAACCGGGCGGGCTGCACCTGTGTTCGACCATCAACCGCAATCCCAAGTCTTTCATGATGGCGATCATCGGGGCCGAATGGGTGATGCGCTGGCTGCCCAAGGGCACCCATGAATGGAAGATGTTCATCACGCCGGACGAGCTGTTCGACCTGATCGCCAAGGCCGGGATGGAGCCGGTGGACCGCAAGGGCTACGTCTTTGATCCCGTGGCATGGAGCTGGTCGATCTCGGACCGGGACCTGAGCGTCAACTACGTGACCGCGGCGCGCAAACCGGGCTGAGGCTCAGGCCTCGCCCTCTTCCTCCATCCGTGCGCGCAGGGCGCGCAGGATCGGCAGGGCCTGGCGCACCGCATCCGCGCCCATGTCATCGACCAGCCCGCGCAGCGTGGGCGATATCGCCTGATAGGCCACATCGCGCGCCTGCCGGCCCGCCGGGCTGATCGAAATCCACTTGCGCCGCGCATCGTCCCAATCGGGGCGGACGTGCACGTATCCGGCCCACTCCAGCTTGGCGATCGTGTTGGTCATCGCGCCGCGCGTGACGTGAAACAGCTGCGCCAATTGCGCCGGGGTACGTTCCGCCTTGGTGCGCGCCAGGTGATTGAGCACGGAAAAGTGCGAAATCTCCATCCCCTTGGGCAGCACCTTTGACAGCCGGTTCCGCGCCATCTGGTCAACGGTCAGGATCTCTCCGAACAGAGAGACAGCAAGGGCATCGGTCGAATCATCCATCGGTCAGATCAGCGTCACGTCTCGGTCATGCGTCAGCGCGGGAATGCGCGCCCTCGCATCTGCCACCTCGGCGCGGTCCAGATCAATGACAATGATCCCCGGCTCTTCCCCCCCGTCGGCAATCACCTCGCCCCAGGGCGACACAACAAGCGAATGCCCATATGTTTGGCGGGGTTTGCCGCGGGTGGCGGCGTGGGTGCCGCATTGCGCCGGCGCCAGCACCCATGCGCCCGTTTCGATTGCGCGGGCGCGTAGCAGCGGCTCCCAATGCGCGGCGCCGGTCACGGGCGAAAATGCCGACGGCACGGTCAGCACCTCGGCGCCACCCTGCGCCAGCATCCGGTAGAGGTAGGCAAAGCGCACGTCGTAGCACACCGTCAGACCCACCTTGCCAAAGGGCGTATCCGCCAGCGCGGCATGAGAGCCGGGGCGATAGCCCTTGGATTCGTGATACGATTCGGTGTCGCTGACGGTGACGTCGAACATATGCGCCTTGTCGTACCACGCGGCGATCTCGCCCTGCGGCGAAATCAGAAAAGACCGGTTGGCAAAGCGCCCGTCCGGGTCGTCGGTTTTCAAGGCCAGCGATCCGATCAACAGCCAGATGCCCAGCGCCCTGGCATCTGCGCGCAGGGCGGCCAGCGTCTGATCTTCGGACTGGTGCTGCAACACCTCGACCTGCCGGGTGCGGCTGGACGACACGCAATTCGTCACTTCGGGCGTCAGGACGAACCCGGCGCCCGCGCGCGCGGCCTCGGCCACCATCGCGCGGGTCACGGTCAGGTTCGCGGCCGGGTCATCGCCGCTGTTCAGTTGCAGCAGGGCCGTCTTCACGCGGCCAGCAGGGCGTCCAGCTTGCCCGCACGGTCCAGCGCGTGCAGATCATCGCAGCCGCCGACATGCACGTCGCCAACAAAGATCTGTGGCACCGTGCGACCGCCGTTCGCACGGCTCATCATCTCGGCCCTGCGGTCTGGCTCGGTGGCAAGGTCGATCTCGGTGAAGGCGACGCCCTTGGACGTCAGCAGGCGTTTGGCCATGTGGCAGAACCCGCACAGCGGGGAAGTGTAGATTTCAACGTTCGGCATGGGGGCGCTCCTTTGGGTCCCGGTTGCCCGAAACCTAGGCATCCTTGACCGCCCGCGCCAGTACAACGACAGAAACTTCACGTGCTCGTGCGGCCAGGCAGGCTTCGGTGGCCGCAGCAAGGGTCGCGCCTGAGGTCATCACATCGTCCACCAACAGCACATGCCGCCCCGCAATGCGGTGCCGCCTGCGCGGGTTCACTTCTATGCTGGCCTCCAATTCGGCAAAGCGGGCCTCCATGCTCATCCCGCCCAGCGACCGCGTGCTTTTGTGCCGCAGCAGCAGATCGGGGCACTGCGCCACGCCCAGCTCTCGCGCCAGCGCGGCACCCAGAAGAGCGGATTGGTTATAGCGCCTCTTGGCCAGCCGCCAGCGGTGCAGCGGCACCGGCGCGATCAGGGTGGTCGGCGTGACCACGTCGCCGGCCGCGCGCGCCATCCACCTGGCCGCAGGCGCGGCGATGTCGTGCCGATCACCGTGTTTCAGCGCCATCACCAGACGCCGCGCTGCACCGTCATACACCAGCGCCGCACGCCCCCGCGCCCAGGGCCGCGCGATGCGCAGGCAATCGTCACAATGCTCGGCCTGATCCGAAGTGCCGGGCAGCGGCGCGCCGCAGCCATCACAGGACAGCCCCGACACAAAGGGCGTGTCGCGCCAGCAAGGCCCGCACAGGCCGAAATCGGATTGCACCTGTTCACCGCAGCCAAGGCAGCGCGGCGGATACAGAAGCTGAATCGCGGTTTGCAGTCCTGCGTACATGGCCCTATCTGCCGGGTATGGCTTCTCATCCCACATTGATCGATCGCGCGGCCCTTGCCCGGAACCGCGCCCGCATGGACCCGACCCGCGGCGCGTTCCTGCACGAGCTGGCGCGCGACGAGATCGACCATCGCCTCAGCCTGGTTAACAAAGCGTTTAACGCGCCAGCCGTTGTCACGCCCCTGCCCGCGCTGTGGCGCGATCTGCTGCCGGGGGTCGTTTGCGTCGGCGATGACGACGTTTTGGAGCTGGCTCCAAAAAGCCATGATCTGGTCGTCCACGCCATGGCCCTGCACTGGGCCAACGATCCGGTGGGCCAGCTGATCCAGTGCGCCCGCGCTTTGCAGCCCGATGGATTGCTTTTGGCCGTGTGCCCCGGTGGGCAGACGCTGCATGAATTGCGGGCCGCACTGGCCACCGCCGAGGCCGAAGTGACAGGCGGCATGGCGCCCCGCGTTCTGCCGATGGGCGATGTGCGCGATCTGGGCGCTTTGCTGCAACGGGCGGGGCTGGCCTTGCCCGTTGCGGATTCTTCGCCTCTTACGGTTACATATGAAACCCCTTGGCACCTGATGCGCGATCTGCGCGGCATGGGCGAGGCCAACGCGCTGAACGACCGTCTGCGCCGGCCCACCCGGCGCGGCGTTCTTGCCCGCGCGGCCGAGCTTTATGCCGCCACCCACGGTACCGACGCGGGCATCCCGGCGACCTACGACATCATCACGCTGACCGGATGGGCGCCCGATGCTTCGCAACCCCAGCCGTTGCGCCCGGGCTCTGCAACCACCCGTCTGGCCCAGGCGCTGGGCACCGATGAGACCAAGCTGAAAGATTGACGTGACGCCGGGGTGCGTTAGATGCATCCGCAGCATTCTAAAGGAAGGAAGCCGCCCGTGCTTGCCCCGAACGAGACCGAGACGCGCCCAACCCACGCCCCCGCGACGCACCCCGCGTTGCCCACCGCCAAGGTCGGTGTCCTGCTGGCCAACCTGGGCACGCCGGACAATTATGATTACTGGTCCATGCGCCGGTACCTGGGCGAGTTTCTTTCAGACCGCCGGGTGATCGATTATTCGCCATGGCTGTGGCAGCCGCTGCTGCAGCTTGTGATCCTGTCCAAACGCCCGTTTTCCTCGGGCGAGGCGTACAAATCGATCTGGAACCACGACAAGGGCGAAAGCCCCCTGATGACGATCACCAAAGACCAGACGGCGGCCATCGCAAACGATCTAAAAGGCCGTTACGGGGACCGTGTGCATGTGGATTTCTGCATGCGCTACGGCAACCCTTCGACCAAATCCAAGGTGCGCGAGATGGTCGAGGCCGGGTGCCGCAAGATCATCTTTTTCCCGCTGTACCCGCATTACGCCGGCGCCACCTCGGCCACCGCGAACGACCAGTTCTTTCGCGCGCTGATGGAGGAAAAGTGGCAGCCCACCGTGCGCGTGGTGGACCCCTACTACCAACAGCCGCTGTATATCGAGGCGCTCGCACAATCGGTCGAACGCGCCTATGCCGCCGCTGACAAAAAGCCCGACATCCTTGTGTGCTCGTACCACGGCGTGCCCAAGCGCTATCTGATGGAGGGTGACCCCTACCATTGCCAGTGCCAGAAGACGACGCGCCTGCTCAAGGAACGGCTGGGCTGGGACGACACCCAGATCACCACGACGTTCCAGTCGAAATTCGGCCCCGAGGAATGGCTGAAACCCTACACCGTCGAGGAAGTCGCGCGGCTGGCCGAAGAGGACGGCAAGAAGAACATCGCCGTCATCGCTCCGGCCTTTTCAGCCGATTGCATCGAAACGCTTGAAGAGATCAACGAAGAGATCAAGGAAAGCTTTGAAGAGGCGGGCGGTGAACATTTCACCTATATCCCCTGCCTCAACGACGACCCGGCGCATATCCAGGCGCTGGTTCAGGTGATCCGTGACAACCTGTCGGGCTGGATCGACTGACGCATTTGCCATGCCCTGAAATGAAAAAAGGCGGTGGATCGCTCCACCGCCTTTTTCAATGCTTTGCAGCGCCAATTAGTTGGCAGCAGCAGCCGCAACCAGCAGGAGCAGGACGAGCGGAACGATGATGCCGCCCGACGACGACTGCTCAACTGCTTCTTCCACGATGACGGGAGCTTCGATGATGACGTCGTTCTTGCCGCCGGCAAAAGCGGTCGAAGCGGCACCAGCGAGAACTGCGGCGAGTGCGAGTTTTTTCATGATATCCTCCAGATATTTACCTGCCACGCACAAACGCGTGGCAAGCCCCAAGACTTAACCTCGTAGATTCCTCTAATCAGCTAAGTTGCACAAATGCAAACGCTTGATACTCCGGGTCGCCTCGCTATCGCCGCAATGTCGTCAAATTAGCAACACTTGGGTGCCGACCTGGGCCAGCTCGTAAAGCTCTTCAATGTGCTGGTTATACAGGCCGATACAGCCGTTCGACGACCGGCGCCCGATCTTGCGTGTGTCGTGTGTGCCGTGGATGCGATAATATTGCCACGTCAGGTGGAGCGACCGGGTGCCCAGCGGATTGTCGGGGCCGGGGCCGACAAAATCGGGCCATTCCGGATTGCGCTTTTTCATCGCCGGCGTCGGACGCCAAGACGGGGACGGGTCCTTTTTGATGACGCGGGTGCGGCCCTTGCGCGTCAGGTCTTCGGTCAGCGGCACCGACGACGGGTACAGTTTGTAGATCGACTGGTCCTCGGACCAGTAGTGCAGCGCGCGGCTGTTCAGATCGACCAGGATCGCGCCATTTTGGGTGTTCGAGAAATACGGACGCCAATCCAGCGCACGAAAGCTCGAGATGTTGCGGCGCACGGCGCGGCTGAGGTCACGCTCGACCTCGGTGGTGCCGGTGTTGACGTCTTGCGCCAGCGCCGGCGTGCCGATGGCTGCCGCGGTTCCCGCGATAAAGGCGCGGCGATTCAGGGAAAACTTAGCTTGGTCAGACATGACGTCCTCTTGATTCCGTGGGTTGTGCCGTGTTGACGGCAAATTATTGCCTGAAAGCCGCAGTCGCAAATCAAACCGGCGTTATTCGGCCAAGTCACGCCGATGTGGGTTTGAAAGGCAACGCGGCGTTGGTATCTAGCCCCAAACCACGTCGGGGCTGTCCATGATACGAGTCGCTTTTCTTCTGTTGGGTCTAACGCTGGGCCTTGCCGCTTGTTCCACGCCCAATTCGGCGCCAACGCTGGCTGCTGACGGTAATCCCGCGCCCAAGCTGTACAAGATCCGTGCCGGTGACACGGCCAAGATCCAGTTCCGCGTCGAGGATGGGGTGAATGCGCTGCGGCAGGCCGCCGGGGCGCCGTCGATTCGGCTGAACGCCAAACTGAACGCCGCCGCTGCCACCCATGCGCGTGATATGTCCCTGCAAAACCGTCCCTGGCACTTTGGCTCGGACGGGTCGTCGCCGATCGACCGGACCCGCCGTGTGGGCTACACCGGCCTGTTCATGGGCGAGCTGATCTCGGAAACCTACGAGACCGAAATCGTGACGCTGGGCGCATGGGCCGAAGACCCGGCCACGCGCACCGTGCTGCTGACGCCCGAAGCGCGCGACCTGGGCTTTGCCTGGTTCCAGGAAGAAAACGGCAAGATCTGGTGGACGCTGGTTCTGGGCGGTCCGGCGCTGTCGACGCTGACAGTCGACGCGCC
>JAHDCH010000140.1 GCA_020629995.1 Pseudaestuariivita sp.
GCCACCGCGCGCATGGCGCGGCCCTGCTTGGTGTATTGCGCGAAAAAGATCAGGCTGGCGACCAGCGCGATCGCAATGACCGTCGCCACGATGTCGAGGTTGTCGATGAAAAAGCCGTAGCCAAAGGCGTTGAACGTGGTCTCGTCAATCCACAGGTTGATGCCTTGCGGCAGGCCCACATCCAGCTTCTTGATCTCTGCGTTCCACATCAGGTCCGACAGACCTTCCAGGAAATAGGCAAACCCGATTGTCGCCATGAACAGGATGATCGGCTCCTGGTTGACCAGATGGCGCATGATGAACCGGTTCACCGCCCAGGCCAGGAACACCATCACCGCCAGCGTCAGCAGGATCGCCGCCAGCGCGGGCACGTTCCAGCCAAAGTAGTGGATCTTGGTGCCAAAGATCACGTTGATCAGATGCGCAAAGGGCACCTGCCCTTTCATGATCCCCACCAGCGTCGCCGCTGCGAACAGGGCCATGACCCCCTGGGCATAGTTGAAGATCCCGCTGGCCTTGTAGATCAGCACGAACCCCAGCGCGACCAGCGCGTACAGCACCCCCGCCATCAGGCCGTTCAGCGTCACCTCGGCCGCAAACAATAGCTGCTCAGGCATCTACCCTCTCCCCGTTCCGGACTTTGGTCCGTTTCATGCTCATCCCGTGGCCCCCTCGCACATCTCTGCGTAATCGGGCACCCAGCCCGATACGGTGAACCTCAGCGCGCCTCCGCTGGCGTCCATCACGCCAACCTTGCGCGCCTGTGTCTCGGCCTCGCAGCTCAGCAGGATCGCAAAAGGCTCCTCCGGCCGCTTCAGATCATCCGCGATCCAGCTCAGCCCGGCGGGCGCCCAGATCCTTTCCAGCTCGGGCAGGATCTGCGCCACGCGCGGGCGGCTGCCTTCGCTCAACAGGCACGACGCCTCGCTTGTGGCATCCGTGCGCTCGCGCATCACCACCAGGCCCGCGCCCGCGTCCCACAGCTGGACCGTGCTCTCGCAATCCCCGCATTCGGGCGTCCAGTCGCGGCGCAGGGCCCAGCCCTGTTCGGCCACATCCGCCCCGTCCTTGACGGCCCAGCACCCCAGGAACGCATCCCAGAACGCCTGCGCCGTATCCTCGGACGCCGCTGCCGGACCCGCCGCCAGCGCTGCTATGACCGCGGCCAGCCTCACTCGGCCTTCTCCGGCGTCGTGGCAAAGACCCGGTACACGGTGAACTGATCCGCCTTCAGGTGCAGCGCTCTGGCGTGCACGTTGAACCCGCATTGCTCGCAAAACCCGTCATAGATCAGCGTCACCGCGGCTTCGGTCTCTTTGCGTTCGGTGAATTCGAAGGGGCTGTCGTCGCGGATCAGCCAGTACTTCATGAAATCCTCGACCTCGCCGAGGTCCTCGTCAAAGACGTTGATCCCGCAGGCCGCACCCGCGTTCAGCTTGACCAGCAGCAGCCCCGGATCGCTGCCCTGCCACACCTCTCCGGCCTCTCCAAACAGATGCGGCGCCGCCGCCACGTCGGGCAATTGTCGCAGGTCCTTGGTGCTCACGTCCTCGCGCAGCATCACCGGCGCCATGCAGCGCCCGGCGAAAAACAGGCTCTTGGGGGTGGTGTCCAGATCGGTCAGCGGCGCGGTCTGCGCCAGCGCTGCCGTTCCTGCCGCCCACAGGACCGCGCCCCATGCCAGTGCTCTAACTCTCAAGGTCCGTCTCCATGACTCGCATCGCAACCGCGTCCTCGCTGACACTCAGCTCGACCGCGACCTTTGGTTCGATCCAGGTGGTGGACAGCCACCGCCCCGCATCCAGTTCCTCGTACCGCCCGGCCTCGACCTGCCCCAGCGCCCAGACCTCGAACCTCAGCGCTTCGCTCCGGTCGTATCGCCCCAGCACCGTGCAGGCCGCCTGTGCATCCTCGGGCTCGGTTTCGTAGATCAGCACAAAGCCCTCGGGCAGCCCATAGGCCGAATAGCCCTGCCCGGTCTCCATCGCCTCCAGCCCGCCCAGCACCGGGGGCGAGAAATGCTCGAACGGATCAAGACAGCGGGCCGTGAACACCTCGAACTGGCTTGCCTCTGCCGCGCCCGCCGTGGCGACCAGTAAACAGACCGCGCGCAGGGCGTTGCCGATTGCCGGGCAATCTGCCAACTTTCGACCCCAAAAGTGTGCAATATGCTCACTTTTCTCAGTCATGCGCGACACCCAGATAGGCGTCGATCACCGCCTGGTTTCCGCGCACTTCGTCCGGCGTGCCGTCGCCGATCTTCTTGCCGTAATCCATCACAACCACCCGGTCGCTCAGGTCCATGACCACGCCCATGTCGTGTTCGATCAGGGCGATGGTGGTGCCGAATTCGTCGTTCACGCTCAGGATAAAGCGGCTCATGTCCTCTTTTTCCTCGACGTTCATCCCCGCCATCGGCTCGTCCAAAAGCAGCAGCGACGGCTGGCTCACCAGCGCCCTGGCCAGCTCCACCCGCTTTTTCAAACCATACGGCAGCCTTGCCACCGGCGTCTTCCGGATCGACTGAATCTCAAGAAAATCAATGACTTTCTCCGCCAGCTCCCGGTTTTCCACCTCTTCTCGCTCGGCCTTGCCCTTCCAGATCGCCTGGCTCAGCATGCCGCTTTTCATCTGTGTCAGGCGACCGGTCATGACGTTGTCCAGCACCGTCATCCCCTCGAACAAGGCGATGTTCTGAAACGTCCTGGCGATCCCCTGCCTAGCGACCTCATAAGGCTTCATCGGCGGCCTCAGCCCCCCGCGATACCAGACCTCGCCTTCCTGCGGATTGTAAAACCCACTGATAACATTCAGCATTGACGACTTTCCCGCGCCGTTCGGCCCGATGATCGCCCGGATCTCACCCTCCCGGATATCGAACGAGATGTCCTTGATCGCCACCACACCGCCAAAGCGCAGCGTGATGTTCTTCATCTCCATCACGACGCCCCCGATGGTGCGTCCGTCCGCGGTCACATAGCTGTCCTTCACCGCACCATCCCCCGCGTGTCTGTCTTCACAATGCTACGTCCTTTGGTCCAGCGCCCTTCGGGATGGTGGGTGGGGTGCCGCCCCCGGCGCACGTCACCCATCATTCCGCCGCCACCGCGCGGGCGCCGGTATCCTGCACCGCCGCATCCACCACCTTCAGCGTGGCCGAGATCGATCCCTTGCGCCCATCCTCATAGGTCACTTCCGTCACCGTCGACACGTCATCGGACCCATCGTAAAGCGCTGTAATCAAATCGGAAAACTTCTCTTCCACGATCCGCCGGCGTACCTTGCGGGTCCGTGTCATCTCGCCATCGTCGGCGTCCAGCTCCTTGTGCAGCACGACAAAGCGATGCACCTGACAGCCCGACAGCATCTCGTCCTCGGCGACCGAAGCGTTGACCTCTTCCACATGGCCCCGGATCGTCTCCAGCACCTGTGGATGCCCCGCCAGCTCCTGGTACGAGGCATAGGCGATGTTGTTGCGCTCGGCCCAGTTGCCCACCGCCGTCAGGTCGATGTTGATGAACGCCGTGCACTGGTCGCGCCCATTCCCGAACACCACGGCTTCCAGGATGTTGGGAAAGAACTTCAGTTTGTTTTCCACGTACTTGGGCGCAAACAGCGCACCCGAGGCCATCTTGCCCACGTCCTTGGCCCGGTCGATGATCCGCAGCTGGCCAGTGGCTTCCTCGATGAACCCCGCATCGCCCGTCGCGACCCAGCCTTCGGCATCCTTGGTCCCGGCGGTGCTTTCGGCGTTCTTGTAGTATTCCACAAACACGCCGGGCGAGCGGTAAAAGACCTCGCCATCATCCGAAATCCGGATCTCGACCCCGGGGCTTGGCACGCCCACGGTGTCGGGCGACACCGCGTTGTCAGGCTGCTGCGTGATGAACACCGATGCTTCGGTCTGGCCGTAAAGCTGTTTGAGGTTGATCCCCAAAGAGCGATAGAAATCAAAGATTTCCGGCCCAATCGCCTCGCCCGCGGTATAGCCCACGCGCACCTTGGAAAAACCCAGCGTGTTCTTGAGAGGGCCATAGACGCACAGCTCGCCCAACCGGTATTTCAGACGGTCCATGCCACCGACGCTCTCGCCGTCCAGAAGGCGCGGACCCACTTTGCGCGCATGGTCCATGAAATAGCGGAACATCCGCTGCTTCACGGGGCTTGCGTCCTCCATCCGGATCATCACGTTGGTCAGCTGCGTCTCGAACACGCGCGGCGGGGCAAAGTAATAGGTCGGTCCGATCTCGCGCAGGTCGTGGACCAGAGTGTGCTGCGCTTCGGGGCAGCATACGCAAAAGCCCGTCCAATAGGCCTGACCAATCGAAAAGATGAAATCGCCCACCCAGGCCATCGGCAGATAGGCCAGAACGCTGTCGGACTGCACCAGCCGGTCAAACTCGGCCGAGTTCCTGGCCGTTTCGATGATGTTGCGGTTCGACAGGACCACGCCCTTGGGCTTGCCGGTGGTGCCGCTGGTGTACAGCATCACGCAGGTGTCGTCATAGCCCAGCGCCGCGATCCGGCGGTCCAGCTCGGCATCGTCGGCGCTGCGCCCTTCGGCCTGCACATCGGCATAAGAGGTCAGGTGCGTGTGGTCGTATTTGCGCATGCCGCGCGTATCCAGATAGACCATCTCGGCCATGTTCGGCAGGCGGTCCTGAATCTCCAGCACCTTGTCGACCTGCTCCTGATCGCCCGCGATCACGATCTTGGCGCCGCAATGGTCGAGGACATAGGCCATCTCTTCGGCGACCGCGTCCTGGTACAGCGGGACGGGCACCGCACCGGTCATCTGCACCGCAACCATCGCCCAGTACAGGTACGGCCGGTTGCGCCCGATGATGGCGACAAAATCGCCCGGACCCGCGCCCTTGGCGATCAGCCCCTTGGCCAGCGCGCGGATCTCGTCCTGCGCCTCGGCCCAGCTCCAGCTTTGCCAGATGCCAAATTCCTTTTCGCGGTACGCCGGCGCCGCGCCAAACGTAGCCGCATTGCGCGCAAGCAACGCAGGGATAGACGCCATCGCTGGCGTTTGGGCCATATCGGCTGTCACGTAATGTCCTCCCATCGCACCGGTTTCCGGCTTGTTCTGTGCGGGTTACGTGATTCCCGCAGGCTCACCGTTGCGGGAAGCTCTGGACCTGTCAAATCTTTCGTATTACCAACGAAAATGTTACGAATTGTTACTGGGACGGCGTGACTGGCCATGCTACAATCACCCGAATTGCTGCACCGCTCGCGCGAGTCGTCGGCTCTGTTGCGGGCCGGGCTCAACCTGATCCAGCAGGCGCTGTCGATCTACAGCAATGACCTGCGGCTGATGGTGGCCAACCGCCGCTTTCGCGAAATGTTCGACCTGCCCGCGCATCTGTGCGAACCGGGGGCGCAGTTTTCCGAAACCATCCGCTATCTCGCCGAGACGGGCGAATATGGTGCGGTCGGCGACGTTGACGACTTTGTCGAGGCGCGCGTCCAACAGGCCCTGACATTCGAGCAGCATTACGTGGAACGCCAGCGCGCCAACGGGTCCTGGGTTTCCGTCGAAGGCGGGCCGCTGCGTCAGGGGGGCTGGGTGACGGTCTATACCGACATCACCGAGATCAAGCGACAGGAAGACATGCTGCGGTCGCATTCCGACGCCCTGTCAGGCAAGCTGCTGGACCGGTCCGAAGAGCTGGCCCGCGCCAACCGCGCGCTGGAGGCGACAATCAACCGCCTGCACGAGACGCAACAGCATCTCGAGGCGGCCGAGGCCCGCGTCCGGCTGGCGGCCGAAACGACGCCCGCGCATATAGCCCGTCTGAACCGGCGCGAGCTGTACACCTATTCGAACCAGCGCCTGCCCATCCGCGCGGCCAATGGCGCGGACAATATCCTTGGCCACACCGCGCGCGACGTGCTGGGCGATGACATCTACAACCGGATCGCACCGGCGCTGCACTCGGCGCTGGACGGTCAGGCCAAGGTCGTGGAATTCACCGTCCCGCAGGACGGCCGCCACATCCGCGCGGCCTTTACCCCAGACACCACGTCCAATGGGTCCGTGGCCGGGGTTTATGTCCTGTCGATGGATATCACGCATTCCCAGTCCGAAGGGCCCGGGCCGTCCGGGGCTCTGTCCGACGTGGGCCATTTCGGGGACTGGACCGTGCGGTTCAGCGCTCTGAGCCTGACCCACCGCAGCCGCAAACAGAGCGTCCCGCTCACGCTGGCCGAGGCCGCGCTGTTGCGCGTCTTCCTCGAAGCACCGGCCCGGCTGATCACGCGGGACGATATCTTTGCCGCACCCGGCATCGCCCCCGGAACGGACAGGGCACTGGACGTGCGCATTTCGCGTCTGCGCCAAAAGCTGGGCGAAGACCCAAAGCACCCGCGCCACATCCGCACGGTCTATGGCGCAGGGTACATCTTTGTGGGCGAGGTGTCGTGGCGCGGCTGATGCGTGCCTAGTACATCACCTGCCGGATCACGGGCAGCAGCGCCGCCGCCGCGATCCCCACTGCGGCCCCGATGCCGAACCTGACAAACGGCGCCCCAAGGCGCGGACCCGCCAGCGACAGGCACCCGCAGATACAGGCATAAAAGACAAGCGCGGTCATATCCATGGAAACGAGCCTAGCACAGGCCCTGCGTGATCGGGCACGAAAAAAGGCGCGGCGGATAGCCCGCGCGCGCCTTTCCCGTACACATGAGGGGGCGTGGCCTAGTTGAACGAATAGACCAGCGAAACGCCCAGCGCGTGATCCCATTCTTCGGCGCCCGGAAGCGGGTCCGAATGGTATTCCGACCGCAGCGACGTGCGCA
>JAHDCH010000141.1 GCA_020629995.1 Pseudaestuariivita sp.
AACCGTGGCTCTACCCTGAAGATCAGATCGCTGATCTCCCCATGCGCATGATCGCCGCCGAAATGACCCGCGAAAAGCTGACCCTGCGCCTGCATCAGGAGCTGCCCTATCAGCTGACCGTCGAAACCGAGAGCTGGGAAGAGCGCGAGGATGGCTCGGCCCGCGTCGATCAGATCGTCTATGTCACGCGCGACGGGCACAAGGGCATCGTGCTGGGCCACAAGGGCGAGACGATCAAGGCGGTCTCCAAAGCGTCGCGCGAGGAGCTGACCGAGTTTCTGGGCCGCAAGGTACACCTGTTCCTGCAGGTCAAGGTGCGGTCGGGCTGGCTTGATGAGGCAGAACGGTATTCCGAGATGGGCCTCGATTTCCGCGATGGCGCCTAGGCTCACAGCGCGGTTCTGGGTCGACGCCTATCTGGCGCGCCTGCGTCTGCACGACATCCCCGCCTTTGTCACTGCGCATGGCGACGACACCGCCGGTGCCGTGCTGGTCAAGCTGAACACGCTGGACGGTCAGGCCCGCGCCTTTACCCGGTCGTTTGACCTGATGACCGGTGCGCGCAGCTGGACCGAGCTGGCCGCTGGGCCGGATGCCGAGATTGAAGACACGATTCGCCGTCAACGCAGCTTTGATGCCGATTTGTGGGTGATCGAGGTCGAAGATCGTGCAGGCCGCCACCTTTTGCACGAAGACGGCCTGCAATAACGCCCGATTGCGACGCTCGGCATTTGCTCATCGGCAAGAATGTGCCGATACTCTGGTCTTTGGGTCCGATTGGGGTCGATTCGACATGGATGCGCTGACCGATGTTCTGGCTGTTGCGGACACGCGTGGCACCGTTTTGGGGTGCACAGGCTTTGCCGTGCCGTGGGGCATCCTGTTCGACCAAGGCGAAAAGAGCGCTACCGGCCCGGTGATGCACGTGGTGGCGGACGGCACCTGTTGTCTGCGCGCGGGCGGGCATTTGCCCCAAGAGCTTGGGCCCGGTGATGTGGTGCTGATGCCGCAAGGCGGACCACATATCCTGTCGGACCACCCCGAAAGCCGCGCGGTGTCGCTGCAAAGGGCCAAGGATCGCAACGCGGCGCTGATGCAAACCCATACAGGCGAGGTGACAACGGTGCTCAGCCTCGGGTTTCAGCTGGACCTGATGGCTCCGGGCCGGGTGATGGATGCGCTGCCCGAACCGATGGTTCTGCGTGCCGACACCATCGCGCGCCATCCGCAATTGTCGCTGCTGGTGCAGCTGATGCGCACCGAGGCGCGTGCGCCGGGCGCAGGGGCGGGGCTGGTTCTGCCGCGCCTTTTGGACAGTCTGCTGGCGCTGGTACTGCGCGCGTGGCTGGCCGAATGCCCGGGCCAGATCGCGCCGTCCTGGCTGAAAGGCCTGACCGATCCCGGCGTTGCGCAGGTGCTGAATGATCTGCACGCGCATCCTGCCGATGGTTGGACGCTGCGCACCATGAGCCTCAGCGCCGGTCTGGCCCGCGCGACCTTTGCCCGCCGGTTCGCCGATCTGGTGGGCGAAACGCCGAAGGCCTATCTTAACCGCTGGCGGCTCGAGCTGGCGGCGGCGCGGATTTGTGCGGGCACCACCACGATCGAAGCCGCAGGTGCGGCGTTTGGCTATTCCAGTGCGGCGGCCTTTGCGCGGGCCTTTCGGCGGGAATTCGGGATTGCGCCGTCTGACCTGCGCCGCACGCTGGTCAACGATGCGCCGGAACCCGCCATCGCCGGCCAGCATCGCGCATCCCCGGCACCCGATCCCGCAATCGCGCCACCGGCGTTCCTGTCCTCGCCCGGCTGACACGCCCTGGGCGAGGCAGCACCACTGGGCCTTGCGCGAGGCGCGGGCGCGGGTCATGTCTGAGCCATGGAATGGCGCGATCAGGGCATATTGCTGGGACTTCGGCGGCACGGGGAAAGCTCGGCCATTCTGGATGTCTTTACCCCGCAAAGGGGGCGTCACGCGGGGGTTCTGCGCGGGGCAACCAGCCGCAAGGTTGCGCCCGGGCTGCAACCCGGGGCCCAGCTGGACATCGCGTGGCGCGCGCGGCTCGAGGATCACATCGGCACATTTACGGTGGAACCTGTCCGCTCTCGGGCGGCAGCGGCGCTGGGTGACCGGCTTGCCCTGGCGGGGTTGAACGCGGTCACCGCGCTGGTGGCCTTTGCCCTGCCCGAACGCGAACCCCACCCCGAATTCTATCACCGCACCGAACAATTGCTGGACCTTCTGGGGCAGACCGAGGTCTGGCCGCTGGCCTATTTGCGGTGGGAAATGCAGCTGCTGAACGACACCGGCTTTGGGCTGGACCTGAGCGCCTGTGCCGTCACCGGCCAGAAAGAGGGGCTAGAGTATGTATCGCCCAAGACGGGCCGCGCCGTCTCTGCCGCGGGTGCAGGCGAATGGGCGCCGCGCCTTTTGCCCTTGCCTCCGGTTCTGCGCGGCGAAGGAGACGCCGGCGATCACGAAGTTCTGCAGGGCTTGGCCGTGACCGGCCATTTCATGGCGCACAGCCTGGCGCGCGAGTTGGGAGAGCGCCCGGTGCCAGAGGCGCGTGCGCGCTTTGTCAGCCGTCTTGCGCGGCTGGCGGACGGCGTGTGAACACGGCGGTCATGTCCTGCGGCCCCGACAGCGTCAGAAGACCTGCCTCCAGACGGTAAGCAGTCACCTGCGCCAGCGCATTGAAATAGGCACCCTCAAAAGCAAGCTCGGGGCAGGCGCGTTTGGTCGAGGCTATGGGACCAAATTCCAGCGCTTCGGCCCCGGCGTCGTACGCGCCGAAATATCTGTTGCAGGGTGCAGCTCCCGACGCCCGCCCGTCCGCATCCAGCAAAAGCGTCACCGGCACCGGCGGGGCCTTGCCTTGCAGGCTTTGCAGGTGCCAATCGCCATGCAGGTCCTGCTCTGCGGCGGCACAGGCCGCCAACAAGGGCGCAGTGGCGGAAAGGATCAAGAAGGCGCGTGGCAAGGACATGCCCAAGCGCTAGCAGAGCCACCGCGCCGCGGCAACGGGATGCGTTTTGTGGTTTTCCCCGCCTTGGGATGTGCAGTAGAGCTAAGGCCATGACTTGGAACCTGCCAAATACGCTGACCTTGCTGCGCCTGCTGGCGGCGCCGGGCGTGGCGATCATGTTCTTGTACTTTGCCCGGCCCATTGCCGATTGGTGCGCGCTGATCCTGTTCGTGGGCGCGGCGCTGACCGACTGGATCGACGGGCATCTGGCGCGGTCGTGGAAACAGGAAACCAAGCTGGGCGCGATGCTGGACCCGATTGCCGACAAGGCGATGGTGGTGATCGCGCTGATGGTGATCGTGGGCTATTCGTCCTATTCGCCGTGGCTGGTGCTTCCGGCGACAGTGATCCTGTTTCGCGAAGTGTTCGTGTCGGGCCTGCGCGAATATCTGGGCGATGTGGCAGGCACGCTGAAGGTGACCAAGATCGCCAAGTGGAAGACCACCGTCCAGATGGTCGCCATCGCGGTGCTGTTCCTGCAGGGCGTGTTCGAACATTACGTCGGCATGGGCGTGTTCGGCATGGACGGCGAGCTGGTTGACGCTGTGCTGTCGGGCCAGATCGAGGACGTGCACGGCCTGCGCTGGAAGGTGGCAGGGATGCAGTATGCGGGCGACATCGGGCTGGTGCTGCTGTGGATCGCGGCAGCTTTGACGGCGATCAGCGGCACGGACTATCTGTTGAAGGCCTGGCCCCATGTGCGGGAGACCCGGGATGAAGGTTGACGTGGTCTATTTTGCCTGGGTGCGCGAACGTATCGGTCTGCCGCGTGAACAGGTCGACACAGCCGCGGCGACGGTTGCGGATCTGGTGACTGAACTGCGGGCCCGCGAAGACCGCTATGATGTGGCCTTTGCCGACCTGACTGCCATCCGGGTTGCGGTTGATCAGGAGCTGACCACGTTCGAGGCCTCGCTGGATGGGGTGCGAGAGGTGGCGTTCTTTCCGCCCATGACGGGCGGCTGATGCGGATCGTCGTACAGGCCGAGCCGTTCGACTATGGCGCGGAATGCGCGCGCTTTGCCGAACAGGACGGCGGCGTCGGGGCGATCGTCAGTTTTGCCGGCGTTGTTCGGTCGACGCCCGAGGCGCCCGTCACGCTGATGGAGATCGAACATTACCCGGGCATGACCGAAGCCGCCCTTTCCCGCATCGCCGAAGAGGCAGTGCAGCGCTGGCAACTGGTTGATGTGCTGGTGATCCACCGCCACGGCGCGCTGCGCCCCGGCGAGACGATCATGATGGTCGCCACCGCCGCCGCCCACCGCGCCGCCGCGTTCGAGGCGGCGGATTTCCTGATGGATTACCTGAAATCCCGCGCACCGTTCTGGAAAAAGGAACACGGGCCAGAGGGCGAAACCTGGGTTGCCGCCAAAGAGACGGACGAGGCCGCGCTGGACCGCTGGTAACGCACCCAAAAGGAGCGCCTGCGGCGCGCTGTGTGTTGGTGCCCGGCGGCAAATGTTGTGGCGTGATGCCGCAGAAGTGGGCCGCGTGTGGCGGGCCGATGGAGCCTCCGGCGGGGATATTTGAGGCCAGAAGAAGCGGGCGTCTGTCAGGCGTTCTGCATCCGCTCGACATAATTGCGCAGCTCTTCGGCTTCGTGGCGCGCATCGCGCAGGCCTTCCATCGCGGCGGACAATTCGGCCTCGGTCTGGGTGAGCTGGTTGGTCAGCTCGGCCTCGCGCTGTTGCAGGTAGGTGATTGCCTGATCGCGGGTTTCCTCGGCGTCGTGCAATTCCTGGCTCATCCGTTCAAGCTCGGACACGTCGGATTTCGACACGCGGGTGAACCGGTGCAGCAACCAGTTGGCAAACCATCCCATGCAGAAGGCAACAAACAGGATCACCGCCGTGGCGATGACAAATTCAGTTCTGTTCATTGGTGGTCTCGTCCTTTGCGGTGGTCGCGGCTGTGGTTGTGCCCTCTGTCTGGGACGCAATCAGCTTGAATTCAATACGGCGGTTTGCCTCGCGGCCATCTTCGGTGCCGTTGTCGGCGATCGGGTTCTCTTCGCCATACCCTTTGGCAACGAACGACGCGGTCAGGATGCGGCGTTCGCGCAGTTCGTCCAGAACCGACTGGGCGCGGTCCTGGCTGAGCTGCTGGTTCATCGCCTCGCGGCCCTGGCTGTCGGTATGGCCGCCGATTTCAAAGGCCATGTCCTCGCATTTGCGCAGCACCTCGGCGATGGCATCCAGCACCTTTTCCGAAGGGCCGTCGATGGCGGCTGACCCTGGCTGGAAGGTGATTTTTGTGTCGCTCATGATGGATGCGATGCGGGATTCGCATTCGGCAGGCGACGGAAGTCCCAGCAGCGGGTCGAGTTTCTTGTCGTAGGTGACATCGATGCCGAATTCCTGCGCCTCACCGAGTTTCGAGGTCAGGAGGCGACTGATGTCAGAAGTGGCGGTCTGACTGCCCGTGACGCCGCGCACGGCCACCGTGTCTGGCGTGACGGTTACCGCGCCGTTGTTGAGGTGGGTCAGCACCTCGAGGCCGGCCAGAACCCGGACGGACCATTCGGAGGGCAGCGTATCGTCGATGCGGGCGGCAGTGCGCACCGCGGTCGAGCCAAACCGGGCCTTGGCAAAGCTGTCGACCGTCTGGCGCGCGATCTCGCCGTTGACGCGCCCGCGCAGCTGCACGGCCCCTTCGGGACTGAGCATCGCGAGGAATTCCGGCGGCCCTTCTTCGGAGGCGGATTTGGGTTTGGGAAGCACGGCCGTCAGGGCAAAGACGTCGGGCAGTGACGTGTCCAGTTCGCCCACGACGCGGTCAAACAGGGCCTGATCCGTGCCTTCGACGGCCAGAAGGGCAATATCGGCGTCGGACATGGTGATGGTGCCGGCGCCGAGTTCCTCGATTGCGTTGATCGATTTCACGGCTGCTTCGGACCAGCGTTTGGAGGGAACGCCGAGGCCAATGGTGCAGGTGGCCGCGTCCGAGGAGAGGCCGGCGCGTTCGGCGGCGGCCACGATCCGCGAGCGTGCGTCTTCGTCATCTGCCGAGCAAGCATCGAATCGCGCGCTGGCGTCATCCTTGACGAAGCGCAGCGTGAACGGAGTGATGACGGGGCGCGGCGCAGAAAGCTCGAGCGCAAGGTTGACGTCCGTGGGCAGCTTGCGCTGCAGCTGACGTTCAAGGGTCAGACGCGCCTCGGGGCTGTCGGTCATCGCGGTGACGGCGACCTCGCCCGCCTCGACGGAAATCTTGGAGCGGGGCAGCAATTGCAGCGCGACGGTCGAAAAGTCGAGCGCCGCATCCCAGCCATCGGGCACAGGGAAGTCGGCCGATTCCAGAAGGTCGGACACGGCGACACCGCGGGTCATGCGGCCTACACGTTCGACCAGCTCTTCGCGGTCGGTGGTGGCCGGAACCAAGCCGATGATCGAAATTCCGGCCTCGTTTCGCAGGATTTCGACCGAAAAACGGGGAGGGGCGATGTCTTCGGCTTCGGCGATGACCATCTGGTCGATCACCCGGGCAGCATCGACCACCGTGCCGGCGGTGGAGAGGGCCCGGAAACGGGCGGCCTCGGTCGGGGCGGTTCCGACGACAAACACCTGAAGGCCGTCGGTGTCGGCATCGGCCCAGTCGATCCCCGCTTCGCCCAGCACGCGGATCACTTCGAGCCGCGAATTATCCTCGATCATGCGCACCGAAAACATGGCCGCCGCCAGGCAAAATGCGCCAGCCAGCGCAAATATGCCCAGCATCAAAATGACCGAAGACAGGCGCATATTTCAATGACCTCCGAGGTTACGTCCGGCGTTGATA
>JAHDCH010000142.1 GCA_020629995.1 Pseudaestuariivita sp.
GCCCCTTGGGCTATGCGCCGGCGGCGTTCCGCGACGGGCTGACCTTTGCGGGGCGTACAACGGCGGTTCTGGCGCCGCCGGTGGCCAGCATGGATCAAGGAGAGGCCACAGGTGCAAAGCGCGCCGGTCCCAAGCTGGCCGATCACGGGCTGGACGGCGGCGCATTCTGGGGGATCGAACAGCGCGCCTTTGCCGAAGAGGTGCTGCGCGATCCCACATCCACCGACGGCACGCTCGAAGGTTTTGCCCTGGGGCCGTTCGGCGCATCGGGCGCGCAAGAGGCGCATTTCATCAACGGCGCGCTGTCGATCATCACCCAGACGCATCTGGGGCGGCTGGAAAGCCTGCGGATCGAGGTCAAGGGCCGCATCGGCGCCTTTTACCACCGCGCCAAGCATGTGGTGGTCTATCGCCGGACAACGGCTGCGTCGGACCAGTTTGCCGGGATCGGTGGCAATTCGCAGCGCCCGGTCCTGCGCAAGGTCGAGGAATATATCGATCTGCAGGAAACCCGCCGCAGCTATCCCGACCGCCCCGGAGTTGATCCGCGCACCATCGGCCCCTTGCGCGAGCTGCGCTGTGGTTCGGCCCGGATCAATGTCGACAGCGCCTGGGCCAGCGATGTGGGACCGGCAGGCTGGAAAATCCCGCTGTGGAACCGCCACGCCGCGCAGGTCCGGCCTGCCGTCTATCCGATGCCGTCCTTTACCGCCGCCTGTCAGGGCGAAGACAGCGAACGCCTGACGCTGCAGGAACTGTGCGACCCCGGCAAACTGTGTTTCTACACCAACCTCGACTATGCCAAGGCCGAACAGGATACCTCGCTGTGGCCCGCGGTGCATGGGATTGATGGCCTTGATGCCAATGATCTGGACCGCTGGATGCGTCTTCAGGATGTGGCCGCGGCCAAAGGCACGGACGTGAGCGCCAGCCGCCGACCCGGGGCGTCGCGGTTCATCCCCGGCGCGGGGTCGTTCACCCATTGCCTTGCGCCCTCCTCTGCCCTGACCTGTGTCAACCATGCACGTGGCGACAGGCCGGTCTTTGCCGCGCTGGAAAGCGTCACTTTCCTGCGCGGCGGTGGCCGCAAGCCGGCCCATGCCGCCGACGATCCCGGCAGTGGGGACGCAGTGATCACCGATCTGCTGACCGGCCCGCAAGCGCTTGATGATGCGCTGACGGCGGGCGTTGGCCCCGGCCCCACCCCCACCTTTGCGGTGCCCGAGCTGAAAGAGCTCAAAGCCGACTGGGACGAATTCGAAGCCAAGGTGCAAACGGTCAAGGACGGGGATGCTGTCACCAACTTGGTCAACCAGACCAAGGCAAAGCTTGAGGCGTCTGCGGGCGAGATTGAAAACATTGCCATCGCCAAGCTGGACGCCCTGAGGAAAGAGCTGCTGGGTGACAAGCTGGCCGAATATGAAAAGAAGATTGCCGCCGGCACAAAGACCTATGAGCTGGTCAAAAAAATCCTGGAGGCGGACAAAGCCGATTGCGCCGCGCTGCAGGAACAGGCCCGCACGGCGATCAAGGCGAAAAAGGCGCTGATCCTCCAGCGGCTGAACGGGGCCGAAGGCCAGCTGATGGCCGAGTTGGACAAGCCGGGTGCCACGCTGGGAGACCTGCTGACCAAGCTCGACACGCTTGAGAAAGAAGCCAAGGGCATTGCCAACCAGACCATCGACCGGATTGATGCTGATATCGGCAACATCACCGCTCATGTGACAGACGCCAAGGCGCTGGTCACGGATTGGGGCGATGACCTGGACCGCGCCTATCGCGCAGGGCTGGGCCGCATCTCGCAATTCAAAAACGCCTATGACACCCAAAAGCCCTGGTCGGCCAGCCGGCTGGCCAAGGCGCATGCGGCGTTCGAAGCGCAGCTGGCAAACCTAAGCGCCGAGGCCGGCGCGGCTCTGTCACAAACCCGCCAGCGGCTTGCTGCGGAAATTCCGGGCCGGGCGTCTGACGTGACCGGCGCCATCGATCTGGCCTTGCGCGATGCGGTCGGCAAGCTGGATGGCGGCAACCCGGTGCCAAAAATCGCATCGGTGCTTTTGACCGCGAACCAAGATGCCTTTGACAAACTGCAAGCCGCGGCGCAGTCCGACCAGATCACGGCCTTTGTCCAACGGCTGGCTAAAGCCATTGGCAACCCCGCGCTGACGCAGGCGCAAAAGGCCGCGCTGACCACCATGAATGCCGAGCTGGACGCGCTTGCCACGCGGGCCCGCGGTCTGGCCAAGCAGGCGGAAGGGCTCAGCACCGAAAAGGCAGAGGACATCCGCAACGTGCTGACGGGCCTGGCCGGTCAGGCCAAGGCTCAGGTGGATGCCATCGCCGCGGATGCCACCGGCGCGGTGGCGCAGCTGGAGCAGACCCTTCAGGACGATCTGATTGTTCTAACAAACGATCTGCAAAACACCTCGGACGAGGTGCTGACGGCGGCCGGGGATTTCATCGCGAACAAGGGCAAGGTGTTCGACCGGATGGTGGCGGGCGCCGAAACTTGGGTGACCAAGCGCGCCGCAACTCTGCACGGCCATGTCACCGCGGCACAATCAGCCGCCGAAAGCTGGCTGGGCGGTGTCGCGGCCCAGATCACCAAGGCGCAGGATGACCTGACCAAAGGGCTGCGGGACGGGCTCGACAAAGATGTCATCACACCGGTCTTTGACACCCTGCGCCGCGAGCTTGGACAGGTCAAAGACCCGATCAAGAAAGGCCGCGCCGAGGCCGTGCGGGTGATCGGCCAGCTGAACGGCCTGCTGGTGCAAAAGATCGACAAGCTGGAAGAGGCCGCCAACAAGATCACCGCTCAGCTGGCCAAGTTGTGCGAGGCGCTGGTGGCGCGCAAGGACGCGATGCTCAAGGTTTTGGGCAAAGTCCAATCCTGGGCGGCGGACCGGATCAAGGCCTATGCCGGCAAGCTGGGCGATCTGGCCTGCAAAACCGCCGAAGATCTGCGCACCGAGCTGAAAAAACTGGGCAGCCTGTTCACCGCGCTGACTGACGATGCGGCCGACCTTGCACGTAATCTTCTGACCCCCATAGTGCGCGCCGCCGAACGGGCCGCCAGCGTCGTGGCCCAGATCGGACAGGAGCTGGCCGATGGGATCGGACGTCTGGTTGCAGCGGGGGCCAAGATCCCCGATATCGGCAACCTGGGCCTGAACACCGACCGGATCACGGCCTTTTTCAAGGACCTGCTGGATGACATCGACGTATCGCGCGTGTTCTCGTCCATGGGCGGGTTTGGCGACGGTCTGGGGGCTTTCAACTTTGATCTGCCGGTGATCGGGCTGGGCGGCGGCTTTGACCTGCCGGACCTCAACCTGCCGGATATCGACTTTCCCGACCTTGGCTTTGGCAAGCTGAATTTCGAAGACCTGCTGCCCAAGATCGCGGGCATCGATTTCAAGGATCTGATCCCCGATTTCGGGCGCGCGGGCAATTCGCTGTCGGACCTCGGCAAATACGTCAAGGTCACCCACGACATCGACAAGAAGGCCAAGACCGCCTGGGCCAAGGCCGAGCTGGACATCAACTTTCCCAAGCGTGCCAAGCTGTTCGGCTTTGGACCCTTCACGCTGTTCATGAACAAACCCGACCTGATCGCCTGGGTCCGGATCGAGGCCAGCGCCAAGACCAAGGACGTCACCACAACGGAACACGGCGAAATCAAAAGCGACCTCGAAGCGGTGGTGGCCGGGCAGCAGATGGTCACCCTGCGCGACGTCAAGATCCTCTATACCAAGGATGGCGGGCTTGATTTTGACATCGATCCCAAAAAGATCCGCCTGAACCCCAATTTCAAATTCATCCAGGACATCATCGAAGGGCTGGGGCTTAAGGACGACGAAGGCGCGTTCAAGCTGATCAAGGACGGCAAGATCCCGGTCGGGATCGAGCACAAGATCTCGTTTCCGGTGCCCCCGGTCAATGCGGGCACCAGCGGTCTGGTGGGGCTGACCATCGCCAATGCGTTCAAGCTGAAGGCGTATCCCGACTTTTTCATCCGCAACCAGTTCAACCTGTCGTCGCGCGAGAAACCGTTCATCTTTTCGATCTTCATCATCGGTGGCACGGGATTTGTGCAGCTGGATGTGGATCACCTGCCCGCGGCCAAACGCACCACGATTGTGGTCACGGCGGGGGTGGGCGGATCGGCCTCTCTGGCCTTTGCCTTTGGGCCGATCTCGGGCGGGGTGTTCATCACGCTGTCGGTCATCCTGACCTACCGCAAATACATCGGCTACGCGACCGCGGAAAAACCCGATGATGCTGGTCTGACGGTTGCTCTTGAACTGGCGATCCTGGGCCATGTCAGCCTGTGGGGTCTGGCGACGATCTTTTTGCGGCTCAGCCTGTCGATGACCTACCACGACAGCGGCCGGATCGACGCGACTGGGCGGCTCAAGGTCACGCTGCGCGTCTCGCGGTTCTTCAAGCTGAAGTATTCGACCACGGTCAACTACCGCATGCGCGACGGCAAATCCGTCACCACACGCGAGAGCGACCTGAAAGTCGAGATCCCCAAACAGACCAAAGACCGTTCCAAGAAACTCAAGCAAGCAAGGGCCAAGCTGTGATGAACCGCTACTTTGTCTCCCCCACCGCCGAGCCCGCTGATCTGCACGACAGCAAGGACCAGCGTTTTGCCGTGCATCTTGCGCCAGACACCCGCCCTCAGGCCTCCGGCCAAGACGCGCGGGACCTTGTCAAAGCTTTCGTCGCGGATGCCCCCAAGGCGCGGTTCTACGTCGCGCGCCTCACCGGCGCGGGCACGTTCGGCACGCCGCAGGCACTGACTCAGCCGCTGGCGCTGCCGGATGCCGCCTTTGATCTGTGGGGCTGGCTGGACAGCCGTCAGCCCGCCGAGGACGACGCCGTAGCCCGGTATTGGCTGGGCCGCGACCCGGGCACGCCCCTGAACGAGGCCGGAGATGGCAGCAAGGACGCAACGGTCGAGCTGACCGATAACAGCGTGATTGCGGCGATGGACCTGTTGCGCGGCTCGCTCAACTGGCCTGCGCCTTTGCCGCAGGGCGCGGGCCTCGTGCACCTTGTTGAAAGCGTGGGCCTTGATCCTGTGAAGGACCCGCATGTCGTCTTTCCCTGGTGGGACGCAACTCCTCCCGCCGCGCCCACGGGCAAGTGGTACGGGGCCACCGGTGCGGCGCAGGACATCCCTGCAAATCCCGCGCCAGACACGCTCGAGGACGCGATCCTGCTGACCGTGGGCGGGTTTGAGGTGATCACCCGGTTCCTGAGGCCCTTCCCGGTGATCGACGGCTATCAGGACGACGGCTGGATCACACCCGGCTGGGCTGACACCAGAACCGTGACGCAGCTGCGCCGCGCGCGGACGGCGTTTGGTGCGGCTCTGGCGCCGCTGCCTGCGCTTGCGGAATTCGAACTGCCAAAGCCTGATCCGGCATCCAACACCCCTGCCCCGGACGAGACCAAGTTTGCACAATGGGTCGAGACCAGCGGCACGGCGTTGCTCCTGGACCCGCTGGACGTGGCTTTCAGCCGTGAGGGACGGCTGTGGGACACGCTGATCGAAGTGGCGGCCGAAGTGGCGGGTCTCGCTGGCCTGAAGCTGGCCGATCCGGCAGCGCTGAATTTTGAGAAAACCCAGTTTCAACCGGGCGACCTGAAACGCGAAGTCAACCTGCCCATCGAGGCCGAAATCGTCGGCAGTACCGACAAATCCGCGCAGGCAGAGCCAAAACCCGGCGCTTTGGAAAAAGCTCTGGTCGAGGTCAATCAATTGTCCACCGAGCTCGCAGAGCCGGACATCCTGCTGAATGTCACATGCGCCTATATTTCCAAATGCCTCGAGGGTTGGGAAAACCTTTTGGCGGACGCCAAAACGGTGGATCCCATCGCGAGCATGGCCTTTGCCCGCGACGTCGAAGCGGCCTTTCGCGCCTATTTTTCGGGGCCCGGGCCAGATCTGGCCGCCGACCTGCGCGCCGACATGGGCGACTTCTTGATGGAACGGCTGCAAGCCAGGATCAAAAAGGAAAAAGGCGCTGACCGCGTGACCAAAGCGTTGGCCGCGCTGGACTGGCCAAGGACGCGGTTCACGCAGACCGGTGCGGTGGCCAATGACCCATTGCGCCCGCTTGCTGCCCCGCCTGCCGATATGGCCGATCTGCTGCTGGGTGACGGCACGCCACCCGGCCATATCAAGGCTTATCAGGCGCGCATCTTTGGTCAGGTCACCTCGGACGTCTTTGTTGCCGACCTCGAACCGCAGCCCCTGAACATCGTGGCCAGCGACGGGTTTGCCGCCGAAGACCTCGAGGCGATTTCCGAACACACGACGGGTCTTGGCCTGATCATCGGTGCGCAGCATCCTTCGGACACGGCTTCCGGGGTTCTGGACAGCGCAGCCCATGCCAATGCGGCGGCGCTCGAATTAACCCAAGATGGCGCAACCACCTCGCTGGACCCGGTGATCGAACCTTCGACGCTGGTGGCCAATTTCGGACAGGTCGAAATTGGCCTGCCCTATCACGGATTGCCGCAGATCGGGCGGTTGGTGGCCCCCATGCGCCTCCAAGACGACACGGCGACGGGGCTCAGCGTGCCGCTGCCCCACGAGGTGACCCATGCAACATACGGCGCAGGGCTGCGTGCGCTGCCGCCTCTGGCATATGGGTACACGTACTTTGCCCTGCCCTACTACGTGTCGAACTATGGCTTTCTGCCCCTGGGGATCAGCGCGGAGGACGATCGCACGCGCCCGGCCACGCCCACCAGCCTG
>JAHDCH010000143.1 GCA_020629995.1 Pseudaestuariivita sp.
GATGCGGTCAGGAAACCGGGCAGGGCAGCGGGTGCGCTGTCGCCTGTATCCTCCGCCGTGTCCGCATCCTCGGCCGGCGGTTCGTTGTCGGTGATCTCCGGGTCTTTGGCCAGAGCATTGGTCAGGAAGGACGGAAGCTCAGCACCCGGTGTTTCCTCATCGCTTTGCGGGCCTTCTTCGGCAGTCTGCGGGGTGTCGCTTTCGGCGGTGGCCGGATCATCCTTTGCCTCGGCTTCCGTGTCTTCAGGTGGTGTATCCTGCACGAGCTTTTCGCTGGAAGTATTTGGCGTCTCTGGCTTTTTCGGGGTGAACGGCAGGACAGAAGCCGTGCTGGCCGGTGTTTCGACCTCGATCGAGGGAGCCAGATCCTCGGCCGTGTCGTCCGGCAGTGTCTCGAGCGTGCCGGCCACGTATTTCACACCTTTTTCGCGCAGGATCTTCTGCACGCCTTTGATCGTGATGCCATCGTCATGCAGCAGCTTTTTGATCCCGCTCAGCAGCGCGATGTCGGCGGGCCGGTAATACCGCCGACCGCCGGCACGCTTGACCGGTTTGATCTGGCTGAACTTGCTTTCCCAGAACCGCAGGACATGGGCCGGCGTGTCGAGCGCTTCGGCCACTTCGCTGATCGTGCGGAATGCGTCTGCGGATTTGGCCATCTGCCGTTACCGTTTGTTGCCAGCGGCAACGCGGTCTTTCATCAGGTGCGACGGGCGAAATGTCAGGACGCGGCGCGGGTTGATCGGTACTTCCTGACCGGTCTTGGGGTTGCGGCCCACTCGGGCGGCCTTGTCTCGGATCGAAAAGGTGCCGAAGGACGAAATCTTGACCTGTTCGCCGGCCACCAGCGCGTCCGACATATGCGCCAGAACGCTTTCGACCAGCTCTGCACTTTCGTTGCGGCTGAGGCCCACCTCGCGAAAGACCGCTTCACTCAGGTCCATCCGCGTCAAAGTCTTGTTGGCCATCACATCCCCCGCCGGTTTGTCAGTTGTTTTGCGCAACTTTGGGGCGTGAGCTTTTTCGAGTCAATATCAAGGGGTTGGAAACCTGTCTTGAGAAGCCTGCGCAAGAGAGGTTTTGCCGTGATCGTGGCGCGTTACCAGCGCAGTGCGACAGCGCCCCATGCCAGACCGCCGCCAATCGCTTCGGTCACGATCAGGTCGCCCTGTTTGATCTGACCATTTGCATGGGCGACCGACATTGCCAGCGGGATCGACGCGGCAGATGTGTTGCCGTGGTCCTGGACGGTCACGACAACCTTGTCCATTGGCAGGCCCATCTTTTTGGCGGTGCCTTGAATGATGCGGATGTTGGCCTGGTGCGGCACGATCCAGTCAAGGTCCTCGGCCTGAAGCCCGGCTTTGCTCAGTGCGGCCTCGGCGGTTGCGGCCAGCTTGGCGACCGCGTGGCGGAACACCTGGTTGCCTTCCATGCGCAGAACGCCGGTTGTCTGGGTCGACACGCCGCCATCGACATACAGCAGATCGCGGTAACGCCCGTCCGAGTTGAGATCGGTCGCAAGGATGCCGCGGTCCTGCGGCGTGCCGTCTCCATCCTGTGCCTCGAGCACCAGCGCGCCCGCGCCATCGCCGAACAGCACGCAGGTCGTGCGGTCGGTCCAGTCCATGATGCGGCTGAAGGTTTCAGCACCGATCACCAGCACCCGATCCGCCTGGCCCGATACGATCAGCGCGTTGGCATTGGTCAGCGCATAGACAAAGCCCGCGCAGACCGCCTGCACGTCAAAGGCAAAGCCGCGCTCCATCCCGATCTTGGCCTGCACCATGGTTGCTGCCGACGGAAAGGTCAGATCGGCGGTCGAGGTGGCCAGAACGATGGCGTCGATGTCATTTGCGGTCAGCCCGGCATTGGTCAGCGCAATGTCGCAGGCGCGGGCGGCCATGTCCGATGTTGTCTCGCCCTCGGCCGCAAAGTGCCGCCGTTCGATGCCGGTGCGGCCGCGAATCCATTCATCGGTCGTCTCGAGCGTCTTTTCGAATTCCGAGTTCGGAACAACACGTTCAGGCAGGTAATGCCCGACACCTCTGACCACTGCCCGCCGCATCATGTCGTCCCGCCCGTTTTGGTGCTGTTGTTGTTGTCTGGATCCTGCCGTCCGGCCTGCGCAACGCGCGCCGCCAGGCGTTCGGTGAACCCGCTTTGCGCCAGCTCGAACGCCAGCTTGATTGCCGCTGACACGCCGGTGGCGTCCGCGGCGCCGTGGCTTTTGACCACCGTGCCGTTCAGCCCCAGGAACACGCCGCCATTGACGCGCCGCGGATCGATCCGCTGTTTCAGGCGGCGCAGCGATGTCAGGGCCAGCAGCGACGCCAGCCGCGACAGGGGCGTGTATTTGAACGCCTCGCGCAGGAAATCCCCGATCAGCGATGCTGTGCCTTCGCCGGTCTTCAGCGCGATATTGCCGGTAAAGCCATCGGTCACGATCACGTCGACGCGGTCGCCGGGGATGTCTCCGCCTTCGACAAAACCGACAAAGTCAAACTGGCCGCGATCCGCTTCGTTGCCGATCAGCTCGTGTGCGGCCTTCAGCTCGGCGCGGCCCTTGTGCTCTTCGGTGCCGACGTTCAGCAGGCCGATGCGCGGGCGTGTCAGGCCCATGCCGTTGCGCGCATAACTGGCCCCCATCAGGGCGTATTGCAGCAAGTCGGCCTCGTCCGCCTTGATGTCGGCCCCGACGTCCAGCATGATGTTGAACCCTTGGGGGTTGCGCGACGGCCAAAGCACCGCGATCGCGGGCCGGTTCACGCCGGGCAGCTTGCGCAGGCGCACCATGCTCATCGCCATCAGCGCGCCGGTATTGCCGCAGGACACGGCCACCGTTGCCTCGCCCGCGCGGACCGAGTCGATCGCCGACCACATCGACGTCTCCTTGCCCGAGCGCAGCACCTGGCTGGGTTTGTCGTCCATCTGAACGACATCACGGGCGTCGCGGATCACCACGCGCCCGGTCAGGGATTTGCGCCGTTGGACGAGCCTGTCCAGCTCGGCCTCGGGACCATGAAGGATGAAATGCAGGTCGGGATTGATCTTGGCCGAGCGGGCCATGCCCGCCACAACCACGCCCGGTCCCTGGTCGCCGCCCATCGCGTCAATCGACAACACGATCCCGCCGGACCCTGCCAGCCCGGACCCGTTTCGGGGCTGATTGGGCGTGTCAGTCATGCGGACAGGGCGTCAGACGTGGGCTTATGCCGCGTCTTCGTCCAGATCGATCTCGTCGACCATCGCGACCACTTCGCGCTCGCGGTAGTGACCGCACGAGGGGCACACGTGGTGCGGGCGCTTCATCTCGCCGCAATTGTCGCATTCGTTCGGGTTCGCGGCGCTCAGCGCGTCATGCGCACGACGGTTGTTGCGGCGCGATTTCGAAACCTTGTTCTGCTGGACAGCCATGTCCTCAACCTATCTTTCCAGGGGCGCGCGCCGTATCGGCGCAAAAGCCCGTTTCGAGGGGCAGCACAACACAAGGTGCGGCCCGCGATGTTCCGTGTCCGCGGCTCTTAATTCGGAACGCCCGCGCGGGGCAAGCGCTATTTGCCACGAAGAGGTGAAAATACGCGAAATTCCAACGCTCGCAAGCCCCGGGCTTGCGCCGGGGTCAGCTGTCCTTGCCCAACTTGCCTTTCAGCGCGGCCAGCCCCGCAAAGGGACGGGCGTCTTCGTCGCGCATGGGCGTGACGCCCGGAGCAGCAAACACCGTCTCGGCCGGCTCGGCTCCGTCCTTGCGCGGATAGGCTGGCAAATGCAGGCTCAGCGCCTCGGCCAGCAGCGCAATCAGGTCGATCTCTTCGGGCAGCGGCTCGAGAGTGTCATCCTCGGGCATTTCAATCTCTGCGCCCTCGGGCACGGCAAAATTTGCGCTGTAAAGCCGTTCGATATCCGCCTCGACCCGGGTCGAGACCGGATCGAGCGTCACGACGCAAGGCTGAACAACCGTCGCGCCCAGACGGGCGCGCAGGCGAAAGTTGCGGGCGCCCACCGGTTCGATCTTGCCCGTCAGCGAAACCTTGCGCAGCCCCTCGAGGTCCAATTCGTCCTTCAGCGCTTGCGCTGTTTCGGGCAACGGGCGCACGTCAAAACGGGTGTCGCGGCGGTTTGGCAGGTCGGCTACCCGCAGCACAAAGGCCGGGTCGCGCATCGGATCGGGCAGGGCGGAGGGCATGGGCAAAAGCGTCCTTGGCTTGATCGGAGGTCCATCCTTTAGTAATGCGGGTTAAAAGGCGCTTGCCGCCGTGACAAGAGGGCAGACATGCCGGGCACACTCTCAGCTTTGCGGATCGCGGTCTTTGTGGCCGCTCTTGCAGCAACGGGCGCCTGTACCGCTCAGTTCCGCAATCATGGCTATATTCCTCCGGAAGACGAGCTGAGCCAAATCGTTGTGGGTATCGATACGCGCGATACCGTGGCGGATGTGATCGGCACACCAACCGCGTCAGGTGTCCTGAACGAGTCGGGCTATTATTACATCCGGTCCCGGGTGCGCACTTTTGGCGCCACACGGCCGCAGGTGATCGAACGGCAAGTGCTGGCGATCAGCTTTGATTCGGCAGGCGTGGTGACCAATTTGGAGCGTTTTGGTCTGGAAGACGGGCAGGCGGTGCCGCTGGCGCGGCGTGTCACAACGTCAAACACGGCGGATATCAGCTTTATCCGCCGCCTTCTCAGCAACATCGGCAACTTCAATGCGGGCGACCTGCTGGGTGGTGGCTGAGGCCGCGGGCGTCAGTCGGCTGGCGGAGACGCGCGCGTGATCTCCCTGACCAAAGGGCGCTATGCGGCACGGCAGGCCGATGGCCCGGCAGATGTGGCCGCCGCGCAGGCCCTGCGGCGTCAGTGCTTTTCACCGGGATCGCACCCCGGAGCGTTGGATGCCGATGCCTTTGACGCCGAATGCCTGCACATTCTGATCGAGGACACCCGCACCGGCGCTCTTGTGGGCTGCTTTCGCATGTTGCCGCTGGCTGGCGGTGCCGAAATCGGGCGCAGCTACTCGGCGCAATATTACGAACTGTCGGGGCTGGCCGGATTTGATGGGCCGATCCTCGAACTGGGGCGGTTCTGTATCCACCCGGATGCGCCAGGTGCGGATGTGCTGCGTGTGGCCTGGGGCGCGCTGACCCGATTCGTCGATGCCACGGGGACCGAACTGATGTTTGGCTGTGCCTCGTTCGAAGGGACGGATGCCGGACGCTATCACGATGCCTTTGCCATGCTGCGCGACAGGCACCTCGCGCCGCGTCGCTGGTTGCCGCGGGTCAAGGCGCCGCAGGTCTTTCGCTTTGCGTCTCGGTTGCGCCGTGCCCCCGATGCCAAGCGCGCCATGCTGACAATGCCGCCACTGTTGCGGACCTATTTGACGATGGGCGGATGGGTCAGCGACCACGCGGTTGTGGACGCGCAGATGAACACGCTGCATGTCTTTACCGGGGTCGAGATCGGACGGATCCCGCCCGCCCGCAAACGCCTGCTGCGCGCAGTGGCGGGCTGAGGGATTTTCCATATTTATAAAGAGAAGAAGCTGCTTGAGATTTGTCAGGCGCAGCGCTAGCAGGCTGGCATGGCCGCTCCTTTGCTACAACTCAACGACATTGCGCTGACCTTTGGTGGCGAACCGGTGTTTCACGATCTGTCGCTGGTGGTTCAGGGCGGTGACCGGGTTGCCCTGGTTGGGCGCAACGGCTCCGGAAAATCTACGCTTCTCAAGGTGATGGCGGGTCTTGTTGAGGCGGACAGCGGCACGCGCACGCTGCCGTCGGGCGTGTCGGTGGGCTATATGGAGCAGGACCCGACGATGGACGGGTTTGCCACCTTGGGCGATTTTGCCGCCGCCGGATTGCCCCCGGGCGAGCTGTACAAGGTCGAGCGCGCGGGCGAAGGCCTGTCGTTTGATCCGGCGCGCCCCGTCGAGACGGCAAGCGGCGGCGAGCGGCGGCGCGCGGCGCTGGCACGGCTGTTGGCCGAAGCGCCCGAATTGATGCTGCTGGACGAGCCGACCAACCACCTTGATATCGCCGCGATCCAGTGGCTCGAGGACGAGCTGAAGGCGACACAGGCGGGCTATGTGCTGATCAGCCACGACCGGGCCTTTCTGACCGCGCTGACGCGGGCCACGCTGTGGATCGACCGGGGGGCGGTGCGGCGGCAGGAAAAGGGTTTTGCCGCTTTTGAGGCCTGGCGCGACAAGATCTGGGAAGACGAAGACCAGCAGCGCCACAAGATGGATCGCAAGATCAAGGCCGAGGCGCGGTGGGCCGTGGAGGGGATCAGTGCCCGGCGCAAGCGTAACATGGGCCGGGTACGTGCCCTGCAGGATTTGCGGGCCGAGCGCGCGGCGATGATCCGCCGGCAGGGCGCGGCGGCAATGGCGCTGGACGCGGGGCCCAAATCCGGCAAACGCGTGATCGAAGCGCAGGACATCGAAAAGAGCTTTGGCGACCGCGTCATCCTGAAACCATTTTCGCTGCGCGTTCAACGGGGCGACAGGATCGCGTTTGTGGGGCCGAATGGCGCTGGAAAAACCACGCTGATCAAGATGTTGACCGGTGAAGTTGATCCCGATTCAGGCCGCGTGACACTGGGCACGAATCTCGAGTTGGCGGTATTCGACCAGGCGCGCGCGCAGCTGGACCCGGACGTCACGCTGTGGGACGCGCTGGCGGGCGATAAGGATATCGGGATCAGCGGCAAGGCCGATCAGGTCATGGTGCGCGGTACGCCCAAACACGTGGTCGGCTATCTCAAGGAGTT
>JAHDCH010000144.1 GCA_020629995.1 Pseudaestuariivita sp.
GAATTCGAATTCGGCTGGGACAAGACCAAGATCATGGCCGACGTGCGCGACGCCATGAACAACGCCGAGGCGAATTTCCCCTCGGGGGCCGAGCAATATTCGATCAACGAAATCAACTTTTCCGAATTCCCGATCATCATCGTGAACCTGACGGGTGACGTGCCCGAACGCACGATGAACCGCGTCGCCAAAGAGCTGCAGGACGAGATCGAGGCAATGGATGCCGTGCTCGAGGCGGGCCTGACCGGCAACCGCGATGAAATGCTCGAGGTGCTGATCGATCCTCTGCGGCTGGAAAGCTACAACGTCACCGCCGCCGAGCTGATCGGCGTGGTGCAGAACAACAACCAACTGGTTGCCGCCGGTGACATCGACGGCATCGCGGTCAAGATCCCCTCGTCCTTTGACGAGCCGCGCGATGTCTACGACCTGCCGGTCAAGACAAACGGCGACCGCGTTGTCACTCTGGGCGATCTGGCGCGCATCCAGCTGACCTTCGAAGACCGCGTCGGCACCGCCCGCTTCAACGGGCAGGAATCCGTGGCTTTGCAAGTGGTCAAGCGCAAGGGCTTCAACCTGATCGACACCGCCGAGGCGGTCAAACAATTGGTCGCCGCCGAAAGCGAAACCTGGCCGCCCGAACTGAAGGCCGCCGTCAGCCTTGGCACGTCAAACGACCAGTCGCGCACCGTCGCGTCCATGGTCAGCCAGCTCGAAGGGTCGGTCCTCACCGCCATCGCGCTGGTGATGATCGTTGTGCTGGCCGCGCTTGGCACCCGGCCCGCGCTGCTTGTGGGCTTTGCGATCCCGACCTCATTCCTGCTGTGTTTCGTGCTGCTGGCGGTCATGGGCATCACCGTGTCCAACATCGTCATGTTCGGCCTGATCCTGGCCGTGGGGATGCTGGTGGACGGGGCCATCGTCGTTGTCGAATACGCCGACAAACGCATCCAGGAAGGCTCGGGCCCCATGTCCGCCTATGTCGAGGCGGCCAAGCGCATGTTCTGGCCCATCGTGTCGTCCACGGCAACGACGCTTTGCGCCTTCCTGCCGATGCTGTTCTGGCCCGGCGTCCCGGGCGAGTTCATGGGCATGCTGCCCGTCACGCTGATCTTTGTGCTGTCGGCCTCTCTGATCGTGGCGCTGATCTACCTACCGGTGATGGGCGGGGTCACGGGGCGGTTCTCGCGCTCTCTCGAAGGGGCGTCCGCGCTGGTCAAACGGGTACTGCCCTGGTGGATTGCGCGGGCCGCGCTGGTCGCCTTGGCCATCGTGATCACCTATGTCGGCGCGCGCCTCGTGCTGGCGCCCGAATGGTTGTTTGGCGCCGGCTCCACCGAGGACAGCGCCGCGCCTTATTTTGTGGCCACCGTGATCTTCTTTGCCGGGGCCATCCTGACCTCGATCGCTGTTGGCGCCGCGCGCATCCAGCGGCGCGAGAAAAAGATCAAGGCGGGCTACCGCCGCACGCCCTTTGGCCATGTGATCAACTTTATCGCCGGCAATCCGATCATGCCTCTGGTCAGCATCGCGGCCGTGGCCTTCTTTGTCGTCAGCGTCTTCACCTACTTTGGCGAAAACAACTACGGCGTCGAATTCTTTGTCGAAAGCGAAACCGAACAGGCCATCGTCTATGTCAAGGCGCGGGGCAACCTGTCGCTGGATGAAAAGGACGCCCTGCTGAAACGCGCCGAAGCGATCGTCCTATCGCATCCCGGCGTGGACAACGCCTTCTCCTTTGCCGGCGAAGGCGGGCTGAATTCCAACACCGGCGGCAGCACCGCGCCGGGTGACACGATTGGCCAGATCCAGCTGGAAACCGTGCCCTGGGAACAGCGCGCCAACCTGCCCGAACTGGATGGCGATCTGGTGGTGGCCGAAATCGAGGCTCAGCTGAACCAGCTGCCCGGCATCCAGACCGAGATCCTGTCGCTGTCGCGCGGCCCCGCCTCGGGCAAGCCGGTGCATCTGCGCATCAAGGGCGAAAACTGGGAAGAGCTGCAAGAGGCCACGGCTCTTGCCCGCGCCCGGTTCGACGCCACGCCGGGCCTGACCCTGGTCGAAGACACCCTGCCCCTGCCCGGCATCGACTGGCAGATCGACGTCGATGTCGAAAAGGCCGGCCGCTATGGCGCCGATGTGGCCACCGTGGGCGCGATGGTCCAGCTGGTGACGCGCGGCATCCTTCTGGACACCATGCGCGTCGACAGCTCGGACGAAGAGATCGAAATCCGCGTCCGCCTGCCCGAAGAAGACCGCGTCCTGTCCACGCTCGACACCCTGCGCGTGCGCACCCCCGATGGCCTTGTGCCTCTGGCGAACTTCATCTCTCGCAAACCCGTGGCCAAACTGGCCGAAATCTCTCGCGTCGATCAAAAGCGGTATTTTGACGTCAAGGCGGATGTGCTGCCCGGTCTGGTCACTGTAACGCAGACCAACGGCGGCGACGACGCGATCACCGCCTACCTGCGCGAGGACGAGGACGGATCGATCACCATCGCGCAAAAGCCCTATGCTCTGGTCGGCAGCGAAAGCGGCGCGACACCCGCACAGATCAAAGAGCTGGCGGACGATGGCAATCTGCGGCTGCAAATTGTCACCGCAAACGAACGGATCGAAACCCTCACCACCTGGCTCGAGACCGATCCGCTGCCCGCAGGCCTCGACTGGGAATGGACCGGCGATCAGGAAGAGCAGGCCGAATCCGGCGCCTTCCTGCAATCGGCCTTCATGGGCGCTCTGGGGCTGATGTTCATCATCCTTCTGGCGCAGTTCAATTCGTTCTACAATGCGGTGCTCGTGCTGCTTGCGGTGATCCTGTCGACGACAGGCGTGCTGATCGGCATGCTGGTGATGGAGCAGCCCTTCTCGATCATCATGACGGGTACGGGGATCGTGGCTTTGGCCGGGATCGTGGTGAACAACAACATCGTTCTGATCGACACCTATCAGGAATATTCGCAATACATGCCCCGGATCGAGGCGATCGTGCGCACCGCCGAGGCGCGCATCCGGCCCGTTCTGCTGACCACGATCACCACGATGGCGGGTCTGGCTCCGATGATGTTCGGCCTGTCTCTGGACTTCTTCGGCGGCGGCTTCTCGATCGACAGCCCGACGGCTCTTTGGTGGAAACAGCTGGCGACGGCTGTGGTGTTCGGCCTTGGGATCGCGACGGTTCTGACGCTGGTGTTCACGCCTTCGATGCTGGCGCTTCGCGTCTGGATCTCGGCCTATGCTCTGGCCTTTGCCCGGCTTCTGGCGCGGATGTCCATGCCGCGTGGCAGCCAGATCGCCCGCGACTGGGCGCTGCGCCGCCAGGCCCGCAAGACCCGCGCGCCCGAGCTGCTGTGGGACGAGGACGACCTGGCAGAAGACGAGCCCGCGGATGTGGACACCCAGACCGAATTCGTCTTTCCCGGCCCGGTCCGCGCGGCCGAGTGATCACGTTGTGTAGGATGGGTGCTCGTCACCCATCCCCGGCCGGCACAGATGGGTGCAAGCACCCATCCTACGCGGCGTCTTCGCGTTCCTGCATGTGCCACAGCTGGGCATACCGCCCGTCACGGGCCAGCAGATCGGCATGGGTGCCGCTCTCGACCACTTCGCCGTCCTGCAGGACCACGATCCGGTCCGCATCTGCAATCGTGGACAGGCGGTGCGCGATGGTGATCACCGTGCGCCCGGCCCCGGCGCGGGCCAGAGCCTCCTGAATGTCATGCTCGGTCTCGGTGTCCAGCGCGCTGGTCGCCTCATCCAGCAGCAGGATCGGCGGATCCTTGAGCAGCGTGCGCGCGATCCCCACCCGCTGCTTTTCGCCGCCCGACAGCTTGAGCCCGCGCTCGCCCACAGCCGTGTCATAGCCTTCGGGCAGACTCTGGATAAAGTCGTGGATCTGCGCCGCCTTGGCCGCCTCGACAATCTCGGCCTCGCTGGCGCCTTCGCGGCCATAGGCGATGTTGTAGCGGATCGTGTCGTTGAACAGCACCGTGTCCTGCGGCACCACGCCGATGGCGGCATGCAGGCTCTCTTGCGTGACATCGCGCACATCCTGCCCGTCGATAGACAGCCCCCCGCCCTGCACGTCATAAAACCGAAAGAGCAGCCGCCCGATGGTCGACTTGCCCGACCCTGACGGGCCCACAATCGCCACCGTCTGCCCCGCCGGCACGTCAACATCCACGCCGCGCAGGATCGGCCGGGCCGCGTCATAGCCAAAGCGCACGTTGTCCAGCCGCACCGCCCCGCCTTTCACATCCAGGTCACGCGCGCCCGGACGGTCCGAAATCTCGGCCGGCTGCTCGAGCAGATCGAACATCTCGCCCATATCCACCAGCGCCTGCCGGATCTCGCGATAGACGGTGCCCAGAAAGTTCAGCGGCATGGTGATCTGGATCATGTAGGCGTTGACCATCACGAAATCGCCCACCGTCAGGCTGCCGTTCTGCACGCCGATGGCCGCCATCACCATCACGATCACCAGACCGCTGGTGATCAGAAACGCCTGCCCGAAATTCAGGAAGGCCAGGCTGTAGGCCGTCTTCAGCGCCGCCGCCTCATAGCCTTCCATCGCGCGATCATAACGCGCCGCCTCCCAGCGCTCGGCCCCGAAATACTTGACCGTCTCAAAGTTCAGCAGGCTGTCGATCGCCTTTTGGTTGGCGTCAGTGTCCTGATCATTCATCTCGCGGCGCAGTTTGACGCGCCACTCGGTCACCTTGAAGGTGAACCAGACATAAAGCGCGATCGTCCCCGCCACCACGGCCAGATACCACACGTCGAACAGCGCAAAGAGCACCCCCGCGATCAGCAACAGCTCCAGTATCAGCGGCCCGATCGAAAACAGCAGGAACCGCAACAGGAACTCGACCCCCTTGACCCCCCGCTCGATGATCCGGCTCAGGCCGCCCGTCTTGCGCGTGATGTGATAGCGCATCGACAGGCGGTGAATGTGCTGGAACGTCTCGAGCGCCAGCATCCGCAGCGCCCTCTGGCCCACCCGGGCAAAGATCGCGTCGCGCAGCTGCTGAAACCCGTTCGACATCAGCCGCGCGCCGCCATAGGCCACCGTCAGCCCCACGGCCCCAAGCCCCAGCATCCACACCGGATCCGCCGCGCCGTCCTCACCCGACAGGCTGTCCACGGCCAGCTTGTAAAGATACGGCGTCGCCACGGCGACCACCTTGGACGCCAGCAACGCCAGCATCGCAAAGACCACGCGTTTGCGCACCCATGCCGGGTCCTCGGGCCACAGGTATGGCGCAACCTTGCGGATCGTGCGCAGCCCCGAGCGGCGTTCGTCTTGGGCCGTGGGCGTGGCGGCGTCGGTCATGGCGGGTGTCTCCGGCTGTCTTGGCGCGCCGCGGGCGCGCACAGGCTTGGCCCCGAGACCTAGCCCGCCCGGCCCCGATTGACCAGCGCACCGCCCAGGTTACGCCGTTCGGACCAAATGCCGAACCGCTCCGCTTGGCGAACCGCGCCCCTCGGCGCGTGCAGCGTCCCGCACGACCCTGAACAACAGCCCCGGGTGGCCCGACGCGCATGACCCGGGCGTGCCGCGCGCACCTCTCGCGACGGATGCCTCGGCCAGCGATCACTGGCTTTGCGGAAAGCGTGCTCCGGCCCGACGGATGGCTCAGACAGCGGGGATGGCCTCAGTCGGGGATGGCAAAGACCTGACCGGGATAAATCAGGTTCGGATCGCGGATCAGGTCGCGGTTCGCTTCGAACACGCGCACATAAGACGGCCCATCACCGTACCGCGACCGCGCAATGGCCCACAGGGTCGATCCCGGCTGCACCGTCACGGCTGTCACTGGCGCGTCCGCGTTCTCGGCAAGGGCCGCGGCCCGCTCCAGCACCTCGTCGCTTTCGCGTTTGAACGGAGTCTCAACCCGCTCCTCGACCGTGCCATCCTCGCCCACCACATCCACGCGCAGCGTGTAGATGCCCGTGTCGACCTGCGGCAGGTCAACTTCCCATGCACCGCTTTGCGGGATGCGCGACGTGGTGACCGGCCGGTTGTCGAGATAGATCCGCACAAAATCGCCACCCGAGGCGCGCCCGGCGAGGGCCACGTCGCCGCTGTCGGAATAGGCGATGCTGTCCAGCGCAAGCGACGTAGGCACCGCCGGCCCGCGTTCGGGCGCGCGCGGGCTTTGCAGCACCTTCACCCCATCGCGCGAGGCCAGGAACACCGTCGGCGCGGTCGGCCCGCTCGTGGTCTCAGCCGCGCTGGCCGATGGCACAACCGGCTGATCGGGCGTCAGGCTGGCGGTCTGCGGGGCCGCTCCGGGCACCGGCTGCGGCGCTGCAGGAGCCGCGATGACGCTTGGCTCGGGCTGCGGCGCTGCGGCGCTTTCATCGCCCGGCACGCTCGTTTTGGCCTGGTCCGCCGTCGCGACATCCAGCGGCGCTTCGGGTTCGGCCTGTGCAACCTGGGCCTCGGCCTCGTTCGCTGTCTCCGGCGCGGCCTCTGGCACCGCAGCCGCTGCCACATCAACCGGCGCATCCGGCGTCTCTGCCACTGCGGCGGGCGCGCTTGCCGCCACGACCACCTGCGCCTCCGACAGGATCGTCTGCCCGTCAACCAGCGCCGCAAGCGACAGCACGCGCGCCTTGTCGCTCGGCGGGATCGTCAGGAACGCGGCGAACCGTCCGTCGCCCCCGGCTGTCTGGCGCGCGACCTCGTCCGCATCCAGCGTCAGGATCACCTCGGCGCGGGCCGGGGCGCTGCCCGCGATCAGCGCCGTGCCATCCG
>JAHDCH010000145.1 GCA_020629995.1 Pseudaestuariivita sp.
GCGGCCCCCATATGATCAGGCGGAAGGAGGGCTTTGCCATGCCCGCACAGGTTACCGCCACCCCGCTCCCACCCTTCAGCGCGCTGCACGGCTTGCGCACTTCGCGCGACTTTCTCGATTGCTATGCCGTTGCCTCCTCGGCCACGCCCCGGCAGGCCGCCGAGGTGATCACCGCCTTTCCCCGCTGGACCCATGGCCTTTTGGCGCTGCGCCGCCTCGTCACCGCGCCCTTCGGCCTGAAACAGGAAGGCCCGGACACCGGCAACAGCGTCGGCCCATTCCCGGTCACGTCCGAAACCGATCGCGAACTGACAGCCGGTTTCGATGACAAACACCTTAACTTCCGCGTCAGCGTCACCGCATCCGGCGGCACCGTGCGGCTGGCCACTTGGGTCCGTCCGCACAATATCGGCGGGCGGGTGTACCTGGCGGCGATCATGCCGTTCCACATCGCCATCGCCCGCAATGCCCTTGCGCGCACCGCGGCCGCCTATCCCCCTTGACGGCACCCCTTGGCGCGCCTCAAATCGCGCCAACGGAGGGACCATGAACAAGATCACCAACCACCTGCCCACGGCCGAGCTTCAGGCTCTGGACGCCGCACACCACATGCACCCCTTCACCACCAACGCCGAACTGGCGGCCAAGGGGGCCCGCGTCATCACCCGCGCGAACGGCGTCTGGTTGACCGACAGCGACGGCAACAAGATCCTCGACGGCATGGCGGGCCTCTGGTGCGTCAACCTCGGCTATGGCCGGACCGAACTGGCCGATGTCGCCGCCGCCCAGATGCGCGAGCTGCCCTACTACAACACCTTCTTCCAGACGACCCATGTCCCCGCCATCGCTCTGGCCGAACGCATCGCCGAACTGGCTCCGGGCGATCTGAACCATGTGTTCTTCGCCGCCGGCGGGTCCGAGGCCAATGACACCAACATCCGCCTCGTGCGTGCCTATTGGGCGGCCCAGGGCAAACCCTCCAAGCAAACAATCATCGCCCGGCGCAATGCCTATCATGGCTCCTCCATGGGCTCGATGTCTCTGGGCGGGATGTCCGGCATGCATGCCCAGGGCGGGATCATCCCCGGCGTCGTGCATATCGACCAGCCCAACTGGTGGGCCGAAGGCGGCGACATGACGCCTGACGAATTCGGGATCGAACGCGCCCGCCAGCTGGCCACCGCCATCGACGAGATCGGCGAAGACAACGTCGCCGCCTTCATCGCAGAACCCATCCAGGGCGCGGGCGGCGTGATCGTCCCGCCAGACAGCTACTGGCCCGAGGTCAAACGCATCCTGGCCGAGCGGGACATCCTCTTTATCGCCGACGAAGTGATCTGCGGGTTCGGCCGCACCGGATCGTGGTTCGGCTCCCAGACGCTGGACCTCGCGCCTGACATCATGACCATCGCCAAAGGGCTCAGCTCGGGCTACCAGCCCATCGGCGGCTCCGTCGTGTCAGACCGCGTCGCCTCCGGCATCGCCGACACCGAGTTCAACCACGGCTACACCTATTCGGGCCACCCGGTCGCCTCTGCCGTGGCTCTGGAGAACCTGCGCATCCTCGACGACGAAGGCATCGTTGCCCGCGTCGGCTCTTCCACCGCGCCATATCTCGCGCAGGGTTGGCACTCCCTTGGCGATCACCCTCTGGTGGGCGAGACAAAAATCTGCGGCATGATGGCCTCTCTGGCACTGACCCCCGATGCCTCGACCCGTGCCGCTTATTCCTCGCCCGGCGCCGCCGGCATGATCGTGCGTGAACGCTGCTTTGCGAACGGGCTGGTGATGCGCGCCGTGGGCGAGCGGATGATCATCTCTCCTCCGCTTGTCATCACCGAGGGTGAAATCGACATCCTGATCGCCCGTGCCCGCACCGCTCTGGACGAAGGCCTGGCCGAGATCACCCGCCAAGGGCTGACCTGACCCGGGGAGTGGCTGGCGGGTGGGCCGGTCGCGGCCCTGGCCGCGGCTCGGGGCCCCGGCAGGCACTCCGCCCGAATTGGTCGCAATTGCAGGACAAATTGCCTCGAACCAGCCGCTCCGCCAGAACAAAACTTGCCAAACTTTCCATGACGCGTTCTATTCGCGGACGCGGCGCCCGCCAAACGAGGCGCCCACAGGGGAGACTTTCGTGACCGACACCGCATTTGTCGAATTCGACCGCGTGCAAAAAAGCTATGATGGCGAAACCCTTGTCGTGAAGGACCTGAACCTCACGATGCCCAAGGGCGAATTTCTGACGATGCTCGGCCCGTCCGGTTCGGGCAAGACCACCTGCCTGATGATGCTCGCCGGGTTCGAAACCGCGACACATGGCGAAATCCGCCTTGATGGGCAGGAAATCAACAACATCCCTCCGCACAAGCGCGGCATCGGCATGGTCTTTCAGAACTACGCCCTGTTCCCGCACATGACCGTGAACGAAAACCTCGCCTTCCCTCTCGAAGTGCGCGGCATCGACAAATCGACGCGCGAATCCAAAGTGGCCCGCGCGCTCGACATGGTGCAGATGGGCGCTTTCGGCAACCGCCGCCCGGCGCAGCTTTCGGGTGGTCAGCAACAGCGAATCGCGCTGGCGCGGGCTCTGGTGTTCGAACCCGAGCTGGTGCTGATGGACGAACCGCTCGGCGCGCTCGACAAACAGTTGCGCGAACAGATGCAGTTCGAAATCACCCGCCTCGCGCATGACCTCGGGATCACCACCGTCTACGTCACCCACGACCAGACCGAAGCCCTGACCATGTCGGACCGCGTTGCCGTCTTCAACGATGGCCGCATCCAGCAGCTCGCTCCGCCCGACCTTCTGTATGAAGAGCCCGAAAACAGCTTCGTTGCGCAGTTCATCGGCGAAAACAACACGCTCGAAGGCACGATCAAGTCGATCTCGGGCGGCATCGCCGAGGTGGCTCTGGACGATGGGCGGATCATCGACGCCAAACCGATCAACGTGGACAAGCCGGGCGATCGCACCCGCGTTTCGATCCGCCCCGAACGGGTGGAAATGGACGTGTCCCGCCTGCCCAAGGGCGCCCATACGCTCGACGCCGAGGTGAAAGAGTTCATCTACATGGGCGACATCTTCCGCACCCGCCTTTCGGTGGCCGGCAATGACGATTTCATCGTCAAGACGCGGAACGCCCAGGGCCAGACCCGCATGCAACCGGGCCAGACGATCAAGATCGGCTGGCTCGCGCAAGATTGCCGCGCGCTCGACGCCGGCTGACCTCACGCCGCGCGGGTCCTCCCCGCGTGCCATATGGCCGGGCCAATGCGGCCCATCCCCGGCCAGCTGTATCAAAAGGGCCGCAAAGGGAGACTAACCTATGAAACTGAAGACAGCTCTGCTGACGACGGTCTTTGTAACGGCAGCCGCCTCGGTGGCCACCGCCCAAGAGATCACGGTCATGTCCTGGGGTGGCGCGTACACCAAAAGCCAGGTTGAAGCGTACCACAAACCCTTCACCGCCCAGATGGGCATCGCGGTCAACTCGGTCGACAGCGACAACCCCGCGACGCCGATCAAGGCGCAGGTCGAAGCCGGCAACGTGACCGTTGACGTCGCCGACGTCGAATTCTCGGACGCCGTGCGCCTGTGCGACGAAGGCCTGCTGGAAGAGATCGACCTGTCGATCCTGCCCGCCGCGCCCGATGGCACCTCGGCCGAAGACGACTTCATCGAAGGCGCCCTGCAGGATTGCGCGGTGGCCAACATCGTCTGGTCGACCGTCTACGCCTACAACACCGAAAACAACGACGGCACGCCGACCACCATCGGTGATTTCTTCGACACCGCCAAATTCCCCGGCAAGCGCGGCCTGCGCAAGTCGGCCAAGGCAACGCTCGAAATGGCCCTGATGGCCGATGGCGTGCCCGCGGGCGAAGTCTATGACCTGATGGAAACCGAAGAAGGCATCGACCGCGCCTTCGCCAAGCTCGACACCATCAAAGGCGACATCGTCTGGTGGGAAGCCGGCGCCCAGCCGCCCCAGCTTCTGGCTGACGGCGAAGTCGTGATGTCGACCGCCTACAACGGCCGTATCTTCAACGCCGCCGTGGCCGAAGGCCAGCCGCTCGAAGTGGTCTGGGACGGTCAGATCCTCGACTTCGACCTCTGGGTGATCCCCAAAGGCGCGCCGAACAAGGAAGAAGCGCTGAAGTTCATCGCCTTCTCGACCGACACCCAGCGTCTCGCCGATCAGGCGTCGTGGATCTCCTATGGTCCCGCGCGTAAATCGTCGGGCGCCCTGGTTGGCCTGTTCAACGACGGCAAAACCGAGATGGCTCCGCACATGCCCACGGCCGCGGCCAACCTCGAGAACGCTCTCGTGAACAACTTCGAGTTCTGGGTCGACAATGACGCCGAGCTGAACGAGCGCTTCAACGCGTGGCTGTCGCAATAAGCTGACGGTTCGGGGCAGGCTGTTTGCGGCCTGCCCCTCCTTTGCCATGCGGCCTTCGGGCCCTATCGCCAAGGACCATGACCGGAGGCCCCCATGGCCGACATGACCGCCGACCTGTCTCAGGCAGGGCAGGAAAAGCTGACAACCGCTGACGGCAAGCCGCTCAAGGCGGCTCTGGCCTCGGCACAGGCGCGCTCCAAGCGGCGGGCGTTCTTTCTTGTGGCGCCGCTGCTGGTCTTTGTCCTGATGACCTTTGTGGTGCCCATCGGCCAGATGCTGCACCAATCGGTCTACAACCCCGATTTCGTCTACAAGACCGACGTGACGACCAAGGAAACCACGCCGATCATGGTCAACCTGCGCGCATGGTTCGACGAGAACCCGCGCAGCACCGAACCGGACGAGGCCGCCTATGCCGCCCTGGTTGCGGATCTGGTGGTCCTGCGCGAGGTCAAGGCCGCCGGCATCGCCGGCACCCGGATCAACTACGAACGCTCCGGCTCCCGGTCCCTGTTCACCAAATCCGCCCGCAAGGCCGGCAAGCTCGAGGCTCCGTTCAAGGAAGCCCTGCTGGATGTCGAGGACGAATGGGCTGACCCCACTGTCTGGGCCGCGATGCGCGATGCCTCCTCGGCCTATACGCTCAACTTCTACCTCGCCGCCATCGACAAGACCCGCGGCATCGACGGCTCGGTCGAGAATGTCGATGAAAAGCGTGCGCTCTACGTCAAGCTGTTCATCCGCACGCTGGTCCTTTCGGTGCTGATCACCTTCCTGACCTTTGTTCTGGGCTACCCCATTGCGCATATGCTGGCGACGCTGCCCCTGCGCTATTCCAACCTTCTGATGATCCTGGTGCTGCTGCCCTTCTGGACCTCGCTTCTGGTGCGCACGACCTCCTGGATGGTGCTTTTGCAGTCTCAGGGCGTGGTGAACGATGCTCTTGTCGGGACCGGCCTTCTGGCGGACGAAAACCGCATCCAGATGATGTACAACCAGATCGGCACGATCGTCGCGATGACGCATATCCTGCTGCCGTTCATGGTGCTGCCTCTGTATTCGGTGATGCGCCCGATCAACCCGTCCTACGTGCGGGCCGCGCGCTCTCTCGGGGCGACCAGCTGGACCGCGTTCCGCCGCATCTACTTCCCGCAAACGATCCCCGGGATTGGCGCTGGGGCGCTGCTCGTCTTCATCCTCGCGGTCGGCTACTACATCACCCCCGCCCTGGTGGGCGGCGCGGATGGTCAGCTGATCTCGAACCTGATCGCCTTCCACATGACAAAATCGCTCAACTGGTCTCTGGCCGCTGCCCTCGCCGGGCTTCTGCTTGCGGGGATCCTGATCCTCTACTGGCTCTACGACCTGCTGATCGGCATCGACAATTTGAAACTCGGATAGACCCGGGCGCCCGAACAATTTTCGCAGGAAAATTGTTCGGCCCCGCGACAGACGGAACCGCAAGATGGCCCTGCCCACCCACGCCTCCACCCTCGAACGCGTCTGGCACCGCACCTACCAGGTGATCTGTGCTCTGATCTTCCTGTTCCTGATCGCGCCGATCCTGATCGTGATCCCTCTGTCGTTCAACGCCGAGCCCTACTTCACCTTCACCGAAGGCATGCTCAAACTGGATCCCGACGCCTATTCCACCCGCTGGTACGACCTGCTGCTGACCTTTGGCATGCAGGCCCCCGAGGCGCCCCGCGATGGCTCCTGGTGGTCAGATGCCTGGGAGAATGCCCAGTGGATCAACGCCGCCAAGAACTCGGTCATCATCGGCTTCTTCTCGACGCTGGTGGCCACCGCTCTTGGCACCCTCGCCGCGCTTGGCCTGTCTCGCCCCGAAATGCCGTTTCGCCGCGCGATCATGGCTGTGCTGATCTCGCCCATGATCGTGCCGATCATCATCACCGCTACGGGGCTGTTCTTCTTCTATTCGGCCACGGGCCTCGCCAATTCCTATGTTGGCATCATCCTCGCCCACGCCACCCTTGGCATTCCGTTCGTGATCATCACCGTGACCGCCACTCTGGTCGGCTTTGACCATTCGCTGACCCGTGCCGCCGCGTCGCTTGGCGCTTCGCCGTCCAAGACGTTCTTCTCGATCACCCTTCCGCTGATCCTTCCCGGCGTGATCTCGGGCGCGCTGTTTGCCTTTGTGACGTCGTTTGACGAGGTCGTTGTCGTGCTTTTCATCGCCGCGCATGATCAGCAGACGATCCCGCGCCAGATGTGGAACGGCATCCGCGAACAGATCAGCC
>JAHDCH010000146.1 GCA_020629995.1 Pseudaestuariivita sp.
CCGGCCAGCCCTTTGAGAAACCCGCGCCGGGTCATGCGCCCTCGCGGAAGATGTCTTCCAGGATTTCGGCGTCCCTCAGCCAGCCCGCGGACGAAACATGCCCGCCCGCCCGGATCACGAACCACATGGGCGACAGGCGCACATCCATCGTCTCGCCGATGGCGTGATCGGGGTCATAACACACATCAAACCGCACGCCCTTTTCGCGAAAGAACTCCTCTTGCGCGCGGCGGTCCTGCTGAAAGCCCAGTTCCGGGTCGTCCTTGAAGCTGTGCACGATGTGACAAAAGACCGGCCCGCCCGACATCCCCGTCTGCAGCGCGCCCAGCGTGTAGAGGTCATCCAGAAACGGCCCGTTGCTGCGATACCGGCCCAGCAGACAGACCAGCCCGTATTCCCCCGGCTCAAGCCGCGCGACGTGATCGGCCAGCCGCAGCGGCTCTTCGGTGCGGGGCACGATGTCGTAAGGGTCGTACTGGAACAGCTCGTACATGTCGGGAAAGACGTCGCCCGCGCCCGGCATCGGCGGGCCTTCGAACCCCTTGCCCATCAGCTTGCGATACAGGCGCTGCGACGGCACCGCGCGCGGCGTAAAGTCCAGCGACCGCTGCACCCAGTCGCGCGCCTTGTCGGCATCCCCCTGCTCCAGCACGCAGCGCGCCGCGATATAGAACTTCAGCGCCGTCAGATGCGTCATGTCGCTGCCTTTGGGGTCGCGGCTCAGCGTGTCCTCATAGGCGATGGCAAAGGTCCAGGCCTTGTCGAAATCCCCCGCCGCCAGATGCGCCAGCCCCAGACCCAGCTGCGACCAGCGGTCGGTGCTGTCCAGCATCGCCGCCTCGCGCTTGTCGGCCTTCATGAACCCGCCCAGCAAGGCCGCCTTGCGTGGCAGCAGCGCCGCCTCGAAATCCTGCACAAAAGGCGCATAACGCTCGACCTCGCCCGCGATCCACGGATCAAAAACGTCGATGCCGTAATGCGTGCCTTTGCGCAGCTCGAGGCCATAGGCCTTGTTCAGCGCCGGCCCCGTGCCAAATCCCAGCGGCAGACGCGCCTCTTGCAGGCTGTGGGTGGCCCCTGTGGCCTCGTCGTAAAAGATGCTCTCGGGCATGGGCGTCAGCTGCGCCGCCAGCACCAGATCGGAATCGGGGGATTCAGCTGCAACCGACAGCAGCAGCTGCCCCACCTTCAGCCCCATCTTGTCCGCCGGGGTGCCCTTTGCGACCCAGGTGATGCGCCGCGCGCCCGGCAGCATCTTGGTGATCAGGGATGTGGGCCAGACGACCTCTTGCAATGCCATGTCCTTGCTCCCCCCTGCATGCCTCTTGCCGCCAAGACTGGCACGCCTCACGCCAGGTCTCAACCTGCGCGTCGGCCGTCACCACCCGCCCCCCAAAACGAAACGGGCCGGGAGCATCGCCCCCGGCCCGCATATCCAGATCGTCCTGCGCGGCTTACATCCGCGAGGCGACGTTTTCCCAGTTGACCAGATTGTCGAGGAAGTTGGTCAGGTACGCCGGACGCTTGTTGCGGAAATCGATGTAGTAGCTGTGCTCCCACACGTCGCAGCCCAGCAGAGCCGTCTGACCAAAGCACAGCGGGTTCACGCCATTCTCGGTCTTGGTCACGGCAAGGCTGCCGTCCGCATTCTTGACCAGCCACGCCCAGCCCGAGCCGAACTGACCCGCGCCCGCCGCGCTGAACTGCGATTTGAACTCGTCAACCGAGCCAAAGCTTTCGGTCAGCGCCTTTTCCAGCTCGCCGGGCATGGCGCTGTCGCCGGGGCCCATCATCTCCCAGAACTGGTTGTGGTTCCACAGCTGGCTGATGTTGTTGAAGATGCCATTCTGCGCCACGGCGCCCTTGTCATAGGTGCCGGTGATGATCTCTTCGAGGGACTTGCCCTCCCACTCGGTGCCGGCGATCAGCTTGTTGCCGTTGTCCACATAGGCCTTGTGGTGCAGGTCGTGGTGATACTCGAGCGTTTCTTTCGACATGCCTTTGTCGGCAAGCGCGTCGTGAGCATAGGGAAGATCGGGAAGCTCAAAAGCCATGGCAGAACACCTTTCGTCTTGGGTTGTGTCGTTGCTCTACCCATGTGCCCGGCATCGGGCAGACGTCAAGGGTGCGGCGGCGAAAATCCTGCCCGCCGCGCCCATCGCCGCCCGTTACGAGCTGCCTTTGACCTTTTTGATCTCGCAGGTGCCGCGCCCGCTCAGCTGACCGCGAAATTCGGTCACGCGTGCGGCGACATAAATCGCCCCGGTCTTGCGGTCCACATCCGCCGTATAGCGGATCGTCACCGGCTTCAGCGATGTCGTCGTCGGCCCCTTGACGCGCCACTTGAAGGTGGCCTTTGCGTCGTTCAGGCGCGTCACCTTGGCGGCGACAGGCTTGTTGTCGTTGAAATGGTACACAACCGGGTCCGACACCTGCGCCGTCTTGGCTCCGTCCGGATGCCCGATAAACAGCACTTCGGGCACCATGCTGTGGTCGGATTTCTTGGTGATTTTGCACGTATAGGCTGTGGCCGCCTGTGCAGCCCCTGCACAGACACTCAACGTCAGCGATGCGGCGACAACAGGTTTCAAAAAATGGGAAAACACGGGGGAAACACTCCGGTTGATGCGATACAGCGTCAACTTACCCCATGTGCACGGGGCCGCAACCGCAATCGGCGCGGCTGCGACACATGTGATCACCCCTGCCCGTGCCAGCCCACCGGTGCGTCCGCATCCGCCGCCACGCTCAGCAGCTCCATCACGTAGCCCGCGACCGACCTGAAACAGACGATGCGTGCGCCCGTCTCGGTCCGCCACAGCGCAGCCGGAACCTGCGCCAGCCGCGTGCGCCGCATCATGCCGGGGCCAAAGGCCGCGTCGCGCAGATCGGCGGGCGTCAGCTTGGCCAGCACGTCGCGTGTGGCGGCGCCCGTCAGCTCGAACGCCGCGCGGGCGTCGGACACGTTCAGCACCAGCGCATGCGCCCCGCCCATCGCGCCGGTCAGCACGCTGACCTTGTCATGGGCGTCGGCATAGTCGCAGAATATCATCGCTTCGTCCGGCGACATCCACGCAAGGCTGCAATCGGCCGCGTGGGTGATCGCGCCTTTGCCCGGCATCTTGCACCCTGTCACCGAAGTCAGCGCCTTTTGCACATCGGCATCACCCAGCCGGGCGCGCACGGTGATCATGCCGGTCAGGGGCAGCTCGCGCACCTGCACCAATCCGTCAAAGCTGGCCCCGTTCAGGGCGGTCACGGCCTCAGACATTCTGCTTCTCCCCCTCCGGGTCATAGAACACCGGATCCACGATCCGCGCCTTGATCGCCTCGCCCCCGTCCAGCACCGGGAACAGCAGCTCTTCGCCCATCCGGTCCGGGCCGTTCAGCACCAGCCCCATGGCGATGCCTTTGCCCAGGGTGGGCGAATGGTAGGTCGAGGTGACCCGCCCTTGGGTGTTGCGCTGGCCATTGTCGTTGTGGCCCGGGGCCACGGCATAGGCCCCGTCCGGCAGGACCGAGCCGTCCAGCGTCTCAAGCCCAACCAGCTTCCACCGGTTCGGGTCGGTCATATGGCTGCGCTCCTGTGCGCGCTTGCCAAGGAAGTCTTCCTTCTTCTTGGAAATCGCCCACTGCATGTTCAGGTCCTGCGGGATGATCGTGCCATCCGTTTCGTCCCCGATCATGATAAAGCCTTTCTCGGCGCGCATGATGTGCAAGCACTCGGTGCCGTAGGGCATCACGCCAAACTCCGCACCCGCCTCGATCAGCGCATCCCAGAAGGCCTGGCCCTGCCCCGCGTCGACCGCAATCTCAAAGCTGAGTTCGCCAGAAAAACTGATGCGATAGACGCGGCACTTAAAGCCGCCGATCTCGCCATCGGCCCAGCCCATGAACGGCAGCGCCTCTGCGCTCACATCCATGCCGCCCAGCTTTTCCAGCACGCGGCGCGCGTTCGGCCCGACCACGGCGACCTGCGCATATTGCTCGGTGGCGTTTGCGACCCAGACGTCCCAATCCCACCATTCGCATTGCAGCCAGTCTTCCATGTGCCCATGGATCCGGTCCGCTCCGCCGGTGGTGGTGTGGCACAGGAAGGTGTCCTCATCGATCCGCGCCACCACGCCGTCGTCGATCAGAAAGCCGTTCTCGCTGCACATCAGCCCGTACCGGCAGCGCCCCGGCTTCAGCGTCGACATCATGTTGGTGTACATCATGTCGAGGAACTTGCCCGCGTCCGGCCCCTTGACGATCAGCTTGCCCAGCGTGGATGCGTCAAGCAATCCAAGGTTTTGGCGGGTGTTCTTCACCTCGCGCATCACCGCGTCATGGGTGCTCTCGCCGTCCCGCACAAAGGCATAGGGCCTGCGCCATGCGCCGACCGGCTCCCATTCGGCTCCGTGCGCGTCGTGCCAGTCGTGCATCGGGGTCTTGCGGATCGGCTGGAACAGATCGCCCCGCGCCTCGCCAGCTATCGCGCCCATGCTGATCGGGTGGTACGGCGGGCGGAAGGTGGTTGTGCCCACCGCCGGGATATCTTTGCCCAGCGCATCAGCAAGCACCGCGAGACCGTTGATATTGCTCAGCTTCCCCTGATCGGTCGCCATGCCCAGCGTGGTGTAGCGCTTGGTGTGCTCCACGCTCTCATAGCCTTCCTGCGCGGCCAGCCGCACGTCCGAAACCTTTACGTCGTTCTGGAAATCCAGCCAGGATTTCGATTGCAGCTTGTGCCCAGCCTTGGCCGGCATCTGCCACACGGCGGCGACGGGTGCTTCTTCTTCGGCCTCTCCGCCTGTCAGGATGTCGCCCAGCGCCAGCGCACCATTTGCCGCGCCCACGCAAGACACAAAGCCCTGCCCGTCCGCGCCCAGCGGCGGGCGCTCGGGGTCGGGGCGGAAATGGGCCTTTGCTTCGTCCCAGATCAGCTTGCCTCCGCAATGGGACCACAGGTGCACCACCGGCGACCAGCCGCCCGACATGGCCACCGCGTCGCATTTGATCTCTTCGGTGACCTCGCCATCAGCCGCCATGCGGCACAGCCCGACGCCGCTGACACGCGTGCCGCCCTTGACCTTGGCGATTGCGTGGCCGGTTTCGACCCGGACGCCGCGTGCGCGCAGTTCGGCGGCCAGCGGGCCGACCTCGTCCCGCGCATCCGCGACCACGGCCACCTCCAGCCCTGCATCCAGCAGCGCCAGCGCTGTGCGGTAGGCGTCGTCGTTGTTGGTTGCCAGCGCCACGCGTTTGCCCGGGGCCACGCCGTGATTGACAATGTAGTCGCGCATCGCGCCTGCCAGCATCACGCCGGGGATGTCATTGCCCGCAAAGGACAACGGCCGCTCGATCGCGCCCGTGGCGCAGATGATCTGCGGCGTGCGGATCCGCCACAGCCGGTGGCGCGGCGCGTCTGATCCCGGCAAATGATCCGCCACGCGTTCGTACCCAAGCAGGTAGCCGTGGTCGTAGACGCCCGCCCCCATGGTGCGCAGGCGCATGCGCACGTTCGGCATAGCCTCCAGCCGCGCCACAGCGTCATCCACCCACTTATCCACAGGCTGACCGTTCACCGTTCCGCCGTCTACGGGCGCGCGCCCGCCCCAATGGGCGGTCTGCTCGATCAGCAAAACCTCCTTATTTGATGCGCCCGCATCAAGTGCAGCCTGAAGACCCGCCACGCCGCCCCCGATGATGGCGACATCCACGTGGGCGTAGAAATGCTCGTACTTGTCCACATCGCGTGCTTCGGGGTCCGGCGCGCGGCCAAGGCCCGCCGACTGGCGGATGAAGGGCTCGTACACGTGCTTCCAGAACGAGCGCGGATGCAGGAACATCTTGTAATAAAAGCCCGCCGGCAGGAACCGCGACAGCCAGTTGTTGACCACGCCCACATCCGCCTCGAGGCTGGGAAAGTGGTTCTGGCTGCGCGCGGTCAGCCCGTCGAACAGCTCGGTCGTGGTGGCGCGCTGGTTCGGCTCGAGGCTGTCACCAAGGCCCAGGTTCACCAGCGCGTTCGGCTCTTCGGGGCCGGCGGCGACCACACCACGCGGGCGGTGGTACTTGAACGACCGGCCCACCAGCATCTGGTCTTCGCCCAGCAGCGCCGAGGCGAGCGTGTCGCCCTTGTAGCCCTGGTAGCTTTTGCCGTTGAAACGGAAAGCGCGGCGTTTGCGGCGGTCGATCAGGCGGCCGCCCTGGGGCAAGCGATGGCTCATTGCTGCGGACCTTTGTCTGGGTGGGAGGCGTGGGAGCCTCCGGCGGCCATATTTTTAAAGAGAAGAAACATGGTGGAGCGCCTCAATCCGAGATCTCGCGCCAGGCCCAGCCGGGGCGCTTGGCGGTGATGGCGTCTTTCACGGCCTGGGGCGGCTCGAGCGTCTGGGCGGGGTATGTGCCGAAGACCTCGAGCGTCTGGGTGCAGCGCGCGGCGTGGAAGTATTTGCCGCAGCCATAGGCATGGCGCCAGCGTTCGAAATGCACGCCCTTGGGGTTCTCGCGCTGGAACAGGTAGCCCGAGAAATCCTCGTCCGAGGAGCCGGGGCCAAAGCGTTTGAGATGCGCCTCGCCTTCGGCATGAAGTTCGGTTTCATCGGCCATGACGCCGCAGCAGGGGCATTCGAGGGTCAGCATGAGGCGTCT
>JAHDCH010000147.1 GCA_020629995.1 Pseudaestuariivita sp.
TCGGGCGCGTCCGAGCCGTGGACCGAGTTCTCGCCAACCGATTCCGCGAATTCCGCGCGGATCGTGCCGGCGGCGGCGTCCGCGGGGTTGGTCGCGCCCATCACTTCGCGGTTCTTGGCAATGGCGCCTTCGCCTTCCAGAACCTGCACAACGACCGGCTCAGAGGCCATGAACTCGCACAGCTCGTCGTAGAACGGGCGCTCGGCGTGCACTTCGTAGAACTTGCCGGCTTGTGCCTTGGTCAGGTGGATGCGCTTTTGCGCGACGATGCGCAGGCCCGCATCCTCGAACTTGGCGTTGATCTTGCCGGTCAGGTTGCGTTTGGTGGCATCGGGCTTGATGATGGAAAGCGTGCGTTCGGTGGCCATGTCGTCATCCTTCGTCATGTAAGGCGGCCCATGCGCCGCCCGGGTCTGATTTCGCCGCCGCCCTAACATGGGGTTTGCCCCCTGAAAAGCCCTGAAAGGAGCGCCATGCCTCCCTTTGCCCCGCTGGGCCTTGATCACGTCGTTCTCTGGGTCCGAGACCTCGAGGCCGCGCGTCGCTGGTACACCAGCGTGCTGGGGTGCACGCCGGGGTTCGACTATCCCGACATCGCCATGACCCACCTGTGGTTCGGCAGCATACTGATCGGCCTGTGGGACGCCTCCGACCCCCGCGCCGATTACGCGCGGCCACAGGTCAGCGGTGGCACCAATGTCGACCACCTTGGCCTTGCGACCGGCCCCTTCGACCTCACCGCCTTGCGGGCGCATCTGGCGGCACACGGCGTCGCCATCGAAAAAGAGCTGGTGCAGGGCGGCGCGCGCGGCGTGGGCCAGTCCGTCTACTTCCGCGATCCGTGGGGCAACCGGTTCGAGCTGAAAGGTCCCGGGCGCCACGCGGCCCCAGGTTGACAGCGCCCGCGCCGACAGTCACATGGCGCTCATGTTGCGCCTCAACGATCTTCGCTATTCCGTCGCCGGCCGCCCGCTACTCGAAGGGGCCACGGCCACCATTCCCGCAGGTCACAAGGTGGGCCTTGTGGGCCGCAACGGCACAGGCAAGACAACGCTCTTCAACCTGATCTACGGCCACCTCGCGCTCGAGGGTGGCGAAATCACCGTGCCGCAAGGCGCGCGTATCGGCGGTGTCAGCCAGGAAGTGCCGGGCTCGGACACGTCGCTGATGGACACGGTGCTGGCCGCCGACACCGAACGCGCCAGCCTCATGGCCCGCGCCGAGACCGAACAGGACCCCACCGCCATCGCCGACATCCAGACCCGCCTTGCCGATATCGACGCATGGTCCGCCGAGGCACGCGCCTCGTCGATTCTGCGCGGTCTGGGGTTCAGCACCGACGAACAGCAGCAGCCGTGCGCCAATTTCTCGGGTGGCTGGCGGATGCGCGTGGCGCTGGCGGGCGTTCTGTTCTCGCAGCCTGATCTCTTGCTGCTCGACGAGCCGACCAACTATCTCGACCTCGAGGGCGCGCTGTGGCTTGAAAGCTACCTGGCGCGGTATCCTCACACGGTCATCACCATCAGCCACGATCGCGGCCTTCTGAACCGCGCGGTGCACTCGATCCTGCATCTCGAAGACAGGCAGCTGACCTATTACACCGTGCCGTATGACCAATTCGCCGCCCAACGGGCCGAAAAGGTCGCGCAGGCCGAGGCGCTGAACCAGCGCAATAAGGCGCGGATCGCGCATCTTCAGTCTTTCGTCGACAGGTTCCGCTACAAGGCGTCCAAGGCGGTGCAGGCCCAGTCGCGCCTCAAGATGATCGAACGCATTCAGCTGATCGCGACGCCGCAAGAGGCCGCCTTGCGCGCCTTTACCTTCCCCGAACCCGAAGAGCTGAGCCCGCCGATCATCGCCCTTGAGGGCGCCGAGACGGGCTATGACGGGACGCCGGTGCTCAAACGGCTGAATCTGCGCATCGACCAGGACGACCGGATCGCACTGCTGGGCAAAAACGGCGAAGGCAAATCGACCCTGTCGAAGCTCCTGTCTGACCGGCTCGATCTGATGGCGGGCAAAAAGACTGCCTCCTCCAAGCTGCGCATCGGCTATTTCGCCCAGCATCAGGTCGATGAGCTTGTGGTCGAGGATACACCGCTCGATCACATCCGCCGCCTGCGGCCCGATCACCTGCCCGCACGGCTGCGCGCGATGCTGGCGGGGTTCGGCCTTGGCGCGGATCAGGCCGAAACCGAGGTGGGGCGCCTGTCGGGCGGGCAAAAGGCGCGGCTGTCGCTGTGCCTCGCGACGCTGGATGCGCCGCACATGCTGATCCTTGACGAGCCGACCAACCACCTTGATATCGAGAGCCGCGAAGCGCTGGTCGAGGCGCTGAACGCCTATACCGGCGCGGTGGTTCTGGTCAGCCACGACATGCACCTTTTGTCCCTTGTGGCCGACCGGCTTTGGCTGGTGGGCAATGGCACGGTCAAACCCTTTGACGGCGATCTTGAGGCCTATCGCAAGATGCTGCTGTCGTCCGACAAACCCGCCGATCCAAAGCCCGAGAAGAAAAAGCCCCCCCGCCCCAGCCGCGACCAGATCCTCGAGATGCGCGCCGAGGTCCGAAAGGCCGAAGCGCGGATCGAAAAGCTGGACGAAATGCGCGAGGAATTGGCCAAGCGCCTTGGCGATCCGGCGATGTACGAAGACGAGAACATCGCCAAGATGGAAGCCTACCAGAAAAAATATGCCGAGGTGATGGAGGCGCTGGAGCGCGCCGAGGCGATCTGGACGCGCGCGCAAGACAAGCTCGACCGCGCCGAGGCGCAGTAGACGAAGGCTGCACGCTCTGCCATGCAGGGCCAGCGGCACCAGGGGACCACGCATGCTTTCGATCACCACGGCTTTTGTCACGCTCTTTGTCGTCATTGACCCGATCGGTCTGGCGCCGCTGTTTGTCGCGCTGACCCAGGGGATGAACGCCAAACAAAGGCGGCGCATTGCGCTGCGCGCCTGTGCCGTGGCCTTTGCGGTGCTGACCCTGTTCACACTTGCGGGCGAGGCAGTGCTGACCTTTATCGGCATCTCGATGCCGGCCTTTCGCATTGCGGGCGGTTTGCTGTTGTTCCTGACCGCGCTCGAGATGCTGTTCGAGCGGCGCAGCAAACGCCGCGAGGACCGCAATGACGAGACCGGCGAAACCGACGCCGACCCGTCTGTCTTTCCTCTTGCCATCCCGCTGATCGCAGGCCCGGGCGCGATTGCCACGGTGATCCTGCTGGCTGGCCAGCAACCCGGCTGGCCCGGGGCGGGAATCGTGCTGGGGATCACCGCAGTGGTGATCGCCATGGTCTATACCCTGTTCGAGGCCGCCGGGCTGATGGAACGGGTGCTGGGCCGGACCGGCATCGTGGTGGTGACGCGGGTTCTGGGCATGCTGCTGGCGGCGCTGTCGGTGCAGTTCGTGCTGGATGGCCTGCGCGCCTATTGGGTGGGCTGACCCCTTTATCCCGCCTTGCGGAATGCCTATCTGACACCCAAGAAAGGACGTACCCATGGCCGGAGACGACATCGCATCACTTGTGTACCTGAGCCTGTTCATCGCGGTCATCGCGGGCGGGCTGGTTCTGCAGATGCGGCACCGCATGGGCGAAATGGCCCGCATGGCCGGTCTGTGGGTGCTGATCTTTCTGGGCGCGATCCTGGTCGTGGGCCTGTGGGATGACATCCGGGGCACAGTGTCGCCCCGCGCCGAATACAGCGCCGCCGAAGACACGATCACCATCCCCCGCGCACAGGACGGGCATTACTATCTGACACTCGAAGTGAACGGAGCACCGGTCGATTTTGTCGTCGATACGGGCGCCACCAGCATCGTGCTGACCACTGCCGACGCCGAGCGCGCGGGCTTTGACACGGCTGATCTGGCCTTTCTGGGCCGCGCCCTGACAGCAAATGGCGAGGTGCGCACCGCGCCGGTCAGGCTGGATGAAATCCGGTTTGGCGATCTGGTGGATCGCGGGCTGGCCGCATCGGTCAACGGCGGCCAGCTGGACCAGTCCCTGCTGGGGATGACCTATCTTCAGCGGTTCGAGAGCCTTGAAATCTCGGGCGGTGAGCTGCGGCTGAAACGGTAGGGCGGGCACGGCTGCCCACCCCGGGCCTGCCCGTCAGCGGCGCGCCAGGACATAGCTGACCAGCTGCGCGGTTGACCCGTCCTTGCCCGTGCTGGGCTCTTCGCCCGTCACCACGGGGCCCAGCGCGGTGGCCAGTTCCTTGCCCAGCTCGACGCCCCACTGGTCGAACGAGTTGATGCCCAGGATCACCCCTTCGACGAACACCCGGTGCTCGTACAGGGCCACGATCTGGCCAAACACTTCGGGCGTCAGCTGAGGGTAGATCAGCGTGGTCGACGGCCGATCGCCGGTAAAGACCCGGTGACGCGCCTGACGCTCCAGCTCGTCGCCTTCGAATTTGTCTGCCACCTTGGCGCGCGCCTCGTCCAGCGAACGTCCCCGCATCAGCGCTTCGGATTGCGCAAGGCAATTGGCGACCAGCAGGTCGTGGTGATGTTGCAGGTCCGGCTCGTGGCCCTTGGCGGCGACCATGAACTCGCACGGGATCACCCGCGTGCCCTGGTGGATCAGCTGGTAAAAGGCGTGCTGGCCGTTGGTGCCCGGCTCACCCCAGACAACCGGCCCCGACGCATAGGGCAGCGTGGTGCCATCCTTGGCGACACCCTTGCCGTTGCTCTCCATCTCCAGCTGCTGCAGATAGGCCGGCAGCCGCGACAGCCGCTGGTCATAGGGCAGCACCGCGCGGGTCGCGTAATCCAGCACCTGATTGTGCCACATCCCCACCAGCGCCAGCATAACCGGCATGTTCTGGTCCAGATCGGCGCTGCGAAAGTGGCGGTCCATGGCTTGTGCCCCGCGCAGCATGGCGCGGAAAGCGTCCCCGCCAATCGCGATCATCAGCGACAGGCCAATCGGCCCCCACATCGAATAGCGCCCGCCAACCCAGTCTTCGAAGCCAAAGACACGGGCCGGATCGATGCCGAAATCGGCGGTCTTGTCCTCGGCCGAGCTGAGCGCGGCGAATTGCGCGCCGGTGTCGCTGACGCTTTCGCCCATCCAGGCGCGGGCGGTGCGCGCGTTGGTCATCGTCTCGATGGTGGTGAAAGTCTTGGAGGCGACAATTACCAGCGTCGTGGTGGGGTCCAGCCCGCGCAGGGTGTCGGCCACATCCGCGCCGTCCACGTTGGACACAAAATGCACCCGCGGCCCGTCGTGGTAGGGCGACAGCGCAAGGCAGGCCATCGCGGGGCCAAGGTCGGACCCGCCGATGCCGATATTCACCACATCGGTGATCTGCCCACCCTGCCCCTGATAGGTGCCGTCCCGCACATCGCGGGCAAAGGCCTCCATCCGCGCCAGAGTGTCCAGAACGCCCGGCATCACATCCGCGCCGTCCACCGTAACCGGCCCGCCATCCAGGTTGCGCAAGGCAGTATGAAGAACCGCGCGCCCCTCGGTGTCGTTGATCGGCTGACCTGCGAACATCGCATCGCGCGCGGCCTCGACGCCCGCGCTGCGCGCCACGTCCAGCAGCAGCTTGCGCGCCGTGTCGTCCAGTTGCGTCTTGGAATAATCAAACAGCATGTCCCCGACCGACACCGAAAACGCCTCTGCGCGATCCGCAGCGTCGAACAAGGACAGCAAAGGCCGGCCCGAGATGGTTCCGGCATAGGTTTTCAGGGCATCCCACATGGGTCAGGTCTCCTTGGTCAGTGTCGCGGTGCGCGCAGGCGCTGTCTTAGCATCGGCCCACGCGCCTGTCTTGCCCGCTGGCGCCGTGGTCAGGCAGCCCAGTGCACCTGCGCGCCGGGCAGCACAGCCGCCACGGGCGCTTCGGAGGCAGGCAATGTCAGGGCCGCTTCATAGGCGGCGCGCTTTTCATCGCCGGTGATCACGATGTGCTTGGCCGCAGCCGTGTTCAGCACGCGGGCTGACAGGGTGATGCGCGGCTCGGGCGCTCCGGGCGCGCGCATGGGCAACAGCACGGGCGCGTCCTCGGCCAGCGCTTCGGTCAGCAGGTCCGCACCGGGAAAGAGCGAGGCGGTGTGCATATCGCCCCCCATGCCCAGCAGCAGCACATCCAGCGGCAATTGCGCCTCGATCGCGCCCGACAGGTCGTCCAGCGCGTCCTCGGGGCGCGGCGCATCGGCATAAAGCGGCAGATACCCCGCCCCCGCCGCCTTGCCAGTCAAAAGCCGCTCGCGCAGAAGGCGCGTATTGGACCGGTCGTGATCCTCGGGCACCCAGCGTTCGTCATTAAGCAGCACATCCACACGCGCCCACGGCAGATCAGCCTGCGTCAGCCGGTCAAAGACCGGGCCGGGCGTTGTGCCGCCCGGCACGCACAGCGTTGCACGATCCCGCCGCGCCAGCGCCGCGCCCAGATCATGGGCAATCTGCTCTGCCAGCGCCTCCATCAGCGCGTCGCGGCTGTCGTAGGTGATCAGGCTCATGCCTTGATCTCCCGCCAGCGGCGCCCATCGCGGTGCATCAGCATCAGCGCGTCATCGGGGCCGGCTGTGCCCGGCTCATAGGTCTTGGGCACATCGCCGCGCGCCTGCCAGCCTTCGATGATCGGATCGGTCCAGGCCCAGGC
>JAHDCH010000148.1 GCA_020629995.1 Pseudaestuariivita sp.
CGCAACCCCCGGAAAGGGCTGAAAGATATGAGCGACAAAGACGCTTGGCGCCAGCGCGCCGAGAAAGAGCTGCGGGGCCGCCCGCTGGACGACCTGACATGGAAGACCCTCGAAGGGATCGAGGTGCAGCCTGTCTATGACGCCTCTGATCTCGACGGGCTGGACCACCTCGGCACTCTGCCGGGCGAGGCGCCTTTCACCCGCGGCGTCCGCTCGACCATGTACGCCGGCCGCCCCTGGACGATCCGGCAATATGCCGGCTTCTCCACCGCCGAGGAAAGCAACGCCTTCTACCGCCGCAACCTTGCCGCCGGGCAGCAGGGCGTGTCGGTCGCCTTCGATCTGGCCACCCACCGTGGCTATGACAGCGACCACGAACGCGTCGAAGGTGACGTGGGCAAAGCCGGCGTCGCCATCGACAGCGTCGAGGACATGAAGATCCTGTTCGATGGCATCCCTCTGGACAAGGTCTCGGTGTCGATGACGATGAACGGCGCGGTGATCCCCGTTCTGGCGTCCTTTATCGTGGCAGGCGAAGAGCAGGGCGTGCCCCGCGATCAGCTGTCAGGCACGATCCAGAACGACATCCTCAAAGAGTTCATGGTGCGCAATACGTATATCTACCCGCCCGAACCTTCGATGCGGATCGTGTCGGACATCATCGAATACACCTCGAACGAGATGCCCAAGTTCAACTCGATCTCGATCTCGGGCTACCACATGCAAGAGGCCGGCGCGAACCTCGTGCAAGAGCTGGCCTACACCCTCGCCGACGGCAAGGAATACGTCCGCGCCGCTGTGGATGCGGGCATGGACGTGGACAAGTTCGCCGGGCGCCTGTCGTTTTTCTTTGCCATCGGCATGAACTTTTTCATGGAGGCGGCCAAGCTGCGCGCCGCCCGCCTTCTGTGGCACCGCATCATGACCGAGGCGGGCGCGCAGAATGACCGCTCCAAGATGCTGCGCACCCATTGCCAGACTTCGGGCGTGTCGTTGCAGGAACAGGACCCCTACAACAACGTCATCCGCACCGCCTATGAGGCGATGAGCGCGGTTCTGGGCGGCACGCAATCGCTGCACACCAACGCTCTGGACGAGGCGATTGCGCTGCCCACCGATTTCTCGGCCCGCATCGCCCGCAACACCCAGCTGGTGCTGCAGGAAGAAACTGGCGTGACCAAGGTCGTCGATCCGCTGGCCGGGTCTTACTATGTCGAGAAACTGACCGCTGATCTGGCCGATGCGGCGTGGAAGATGATCGAAGAGATCGACGAGATGGGCGGCATGACCAAGGCCGTCGCCTCGGGCCTGCCCAAACTGCGGATCGAGGAAAGCGCGGCCACCCGCCAGGCCATGATCGACCGCGGCGACGAGGTGATCGTGGGCGTGAACAAGTACCGCAAGGACAGCGAAGACCCGATCGACATCCTCGATGTGGACAATCACGCCGTCCGCGATGCCCAGATCGCTCGGCTGACTGCGATCAAATCGTCCCGCGATGCCTCCGCCTGCTCCGCTGCGCTCGATGAACTCACCCGCCGCTGCACCGAAGGCGGCAATGTCCTCGAAGCGGCGGTCGACGCCGCCCGCCACCGCGCCACAGTCGGAGAAATCTCGATGGCCATGGAAAAAGTGTTCGGCCGCCACCGCGCCGAAGTCAAAACCCTCGCCGGTGTCTATGGCGCGGCTTACGAAGGCGATGCAGGCTTTGCCCAGATCCAGAAGGACGTGGACGCCTTTGCCTCGGCCGAAGGCCGCCGCCCGCGCATGCTGGTGGTCAAGATGGGCCAGGACGGCCATGACCGCGGTGCCAAGGTGATCGCGACCGCCTTTGCCGACATCGGCTTTGACGTCGATGTGGGCCCTCTGTTCCAGACGCCCGCCGAGGCGGCTCAGGATGCGATCGACAATGATGTGCATGTCATCGGCATCTCTTCGCAGGCTGCGGGTCACAAGACCCTCGCGCCTCAGCTGGTGACCGCTCTCAAGGAGGCGGGCGCCGAAGACATCATCGTGATCTGCGGCGGTGTGATCCCCCAGCAGGATTACCAGTTCCTCTATGATGCGGGCGTCAAGGCAATCTTTGGCCCAGGCACCAACATCCCCGAAGCCGCCGCCGACATCCTGCGCCTGATCCAAAGCGCCCGCGCCTGACATCGCGGCGCGCTGCGCGCACAGGTCTGGATGCGTTCAGGCCACGCAGGCCTTGGGGGACCAGTCCCCCAAACCCCCTGCCATATTTGAAAAGAGAAGAAACCAGCGGCCGTGCGCTCTCTGGCTTCTTCTCTTTCAAAATATGGCGGGGTCTGGGGCAGCGCCCCAGTCTACCGGTTGCCCGGAACCAGCTTGCCGGGGTTCAACAGCCCCTTGGGATCGAGAGCGCGCTTGATGTCGGCCATCACGTCCCAGCCGTCGCCATGTTCAGATCGCATGTGATCTAGCTTGCCCATGCCGATGCCATGCTCGCCGGTGGCCGTTCCGCCCATGTCCAGAGCGCGGCGGACCATAAGGTCCGACAAGCGGTGCGCTTCGGCCAGGTCGGCGGGGTCATCGCCGACCATCAGGATGGCGTGGAAATTGCCGTCGCCCACATGGCCGAGGATCGGACCAGAGAGGGGGGAGGCGGCGATGTCGGCCTCGGCGGCTTCGACCGCGGCGCCAAGCCGGGCGATGGGCACGCAGACATCGGTGACCAACGCCCGGTGACCCGGTTTTGACTGCAGGATCGCGTAGTACCCGTTGTGCCGCATGGCCCAAAGAGCGCGGCGCTCTTCGGGTTTGTCCGACCAGCGAAAGCCCAAAGCGCCATGATCCGAGGCGATCTCGCCAAAGGTTCTGGCGTCAGAGGCGACCTGTGCGGCGGATCCGTGGAATTCAAGCATCAGGTGCGGGCGCAGCGGCATGTCTTCGCCCGCATAGGCGTTGAAGGCGCGCACGGTTGCGGCATCAAGGAATTCGATCCGCGCCATCGGCAGGCCGATCTGGATCGTGTCGATCACGGCATTGACGGCGCTGGTCATGTCCGCAAAGGCACAGACCGCGGCCGAGATCGCCTCGGGTTGGCCATGAAGGCGCAAGGTCAGTTCGGTCATCAGTCCAAGCGTGCCTTCGGAGCCGACCATCAGAGCGGTCAGGTCGTAGCCGGACGCGCTCTTGCGCGCGCCGGTGCCGGTGCGGATCACCCGGCCATCCGCCAGAACCACCTCGAGCGCGGCAACATTGTCGCGCATGGTGCCATAGCGCACCGCAGTTGTGCCCGAGGCGCGCGTGGCCGCCATGCCGCCAACCGACGCATTGGCGCCCGGATCGACGGGAAAGAACAGGCCGGTGTCACGCAGAGCGAGGTTCAGGGCCTCGCGGGTGCAGCCGGGCTGGACGCGCACGATCATGTTTTCGGGCTGAACCTCGAGCACCGCGTCCATGCGGCTGAAATTCAGCGTCAGGCCACCGTTGACGGCAAGCCCGTGCCCTTCGAGCGACGTGCCCGCGCCCCAGCCGATCACCGGGCAGCCATGGGCATGGCACACGGCCATGATTGCCGAAACTTCGTCTGTCGAGGTGGGCCATGCGACGGCATCGGGGGCAATCGGGGCGAAATGCGTCTCGGAGGTGCTGTGCGCGGCCAGATCGGGCTTGGACCGGCTGAGCCGTTCGCCTAACACAGGGACAAGCGCATCTAGCGCGGTGGCAATCGTCATCGCAATCTCCGGCGTTTTGGCCAACCTAGCGGAGGGCCGGTTCGCCGCAAAGAGGCGCCAGGCGGGTCAGGGAGGCCAGGGGTGGCCGAAACCAATGCGATTGCGCGGCAAATGAGCCGCCTTGCCACGCGCTGCGGCGATGGCTGGACGCTGCTGCGCAACCGCGGGCCGGGGCAGGTGCAGTTCTGGTTCATCGCGCTGGGCGTCGGGATCGCCGCGGCTCTGGCGGCGGTTGCGTTTCGCTTTGGCATCGAATGGCTGCAGACCACGGTCTATGGCAGCGCCTCGACCGACACGATCCATTCCTTTGCCAGCACGCTGCCGTGGTACTGGGTGCTGGTCATCCCGATTGTCGGCGGTTTCATCGTGGGGCAGATCCTGCACCATTTCACGCCCGACGGGCGGGTGCGCTCGGTGGCGGACGTGATCGAAGGCGCGGCGCTGAACGATGGGCGGGTCGAACGGCGGGCAGGGCTTGCTTCGGCGCTGGCGTCGCTGATCACGCTCAGCACGGGCGGATCGACGGGGCGCGAAGGGCCGGTGGTGCACCTCGCGGCAGTGATTTCGACCAAAGTGTCGAACCTGATCGCGGCCAACGGGATCACCGGGCGCGATTTGCTTGGCTGTGCCGTGGCGGCGGCGGTGTCCGCCTCGTTCAACGCGCCGATTGCCGGGGCTCTTTTTGCGCTCGAGGTGATCTTGCGCCACTTTGCGCTGCATGCCTTTGCGCCCATCGTCGTCGCCTCGGCGGCGGGGACGGTGATCAACCGGCTGGTGTTCGGCGATGTGACCGAGTTCAGCCTGGGCACCACCTCGGCGCTCGAGTTCTATCAGGAGATGCCGGCCTACCTGATCCTGGGCCTGGTCTGCGGGCTGGTGGCGGTGGCGATGATGAAGGCGATCTTTGTCGCCGACGATGCGGGCAGCGCGCTGCAGGCGCGGACCGGCCTGCCGCGCTGGCTGCGGCCGGTGGTGGCGGGCGCGCTGCTGGGCGCGCTTGCGATCCCGTTCCCGCATATCATCGGCGTGGGGTACGAGACGACGACGTCGGCGCTGAGCGGCGGCCTTTTGATGCGCGAGGCGATCGTGTTCTGCGCGATCAAGGTGGTGGCGGTGGCGATCACCATGGGCGGGCGCATGGGGGGCGGGGTGTTCTCGCCCTCGCTGATGGTGGGGGCGCTGACGGGGCTGGCCTTTGGGCTCTTGGCGACGTCGGTCTTTCCTGACGCTTCGGGCGCGTACACTCTCTATGCGCTGGCGGGGATGGGGGCGGTGGCGGCGGCGGTGCTGGGCGCGCCGATCTCGACCACTCTGATCGTGTTCGAGCTGACGGGCGACTGGCAGACGGGGCTTGCGGTGATGGTGTCGGTGTCGATGTCCACGGCTCTGGCCTCGCGGCTGGTGGACCGGTCGTTCTTCTTGACCCAGCTCGAGCGGCGCAACATCCACCTGGCGGCGGGGCCTCAGGCCTATCTTCTGGCGATGTTCGGGGTCGCGCGGGTGATGCGCCCGCTGGATGACCCGAAACTGGGCACGGATGAAGAGGCCTGCTGGGCCATGATCCGCGAGGGGTCATATGTGGATGCGGGCGCGACGCTGGAAACCGCGATGCCGGCCTTTGACCGCACCGGGGTGACCTTTTTGCCGGTGGTGACGCTGACCGGAGAAGACCATGCGCCCGAGCTGAAAGGCGTTTTGTTTCAGGTGGATGCTCTCAAGGCCTATAATCAGGCCCTGGCCGCGACAGCGGCCGAAGAGCACAGCTGATACGCACCGTGCGATGGGTGCAAGCACCCATCCTACAGCTGTTCGACCGCCACGAAGTCCGACGTATGGAACGCGATGTGGTCCTTGATGCGGGCGGCGTCTGCGTTCGGCGCTTCATAGCTCCAGGCGGCATCTTTCAGCGTCTGGCTTTTGGTTTCGATGGAATAATAAGACGCCGTGCCCTTGTGCGGGCAGGTTGTCTGGTGATCCGACGGGTCCAGAAAGGCCATCGCCAGATCGCGGCGCGGGAAGTAGATCACCGGGGGCAGGTCGCCTTCGTGCAGCTCGAGCGCCGATTTGCTTTCTCCGATCACGGCTCCGCCTGCGCGCACGGCCCATGTGCCTGATGCCTCGATCACCCGGATTTTGCTGCTCATGCGTCTCGCCCCTCTCTGTCCAATATGCTTGTCAGGGGTGTGTAACAGACGGATGTCAGAAAGGGCAGGGGCGTTTCGGCCGCGGCCCGCGTCAAAGCGGCGCTGTCGCCGTGTCCAGCCATGCGGCGGCCGCCTCGCTCAGCCTCGGGCGGATGCGGGTGCGCACCTCGGCGTGGTAGGCGTCAAGCCAGGCGCGCTCGGGTCCGGTCAGCATGGCCGGCACGATCAGGCGCCGGTCGATCGGCACGAAGGTCAGCGTTTCGAAATCCCGCATCCCCGCAACCGTGCCGCCGGGCAGATCATCCGCCTTTTGCACCACGATCAGGTTCTCGATCCGGATGCCAAAGGCGCCTTCTTTGTAAAAGCCAGGCTCGTTCGACAGGATCATCCCCGGCTCCAGCGGGATGTGGCTGGCTCTGGAAATGCGCTGCGGCCCCTCGTGCACGCTGAGATAGACGCCCACGCCATGCCCCGTACCATGGCCGTAATCCTGCCCCGCGCTCCACAATGGCACCCGTGCCAGCGCGTCCAGATCGCGCCCCGCGACGCCCTTGGGAAAGCGGGCGCGGCTGATCGCGATCATGCCCTGCAACACGCGGGTAAAGGCTTCGGCGGCCTCCCCGGGCGGCGTGCCGATGGCCATGGTGCGGGTGATATCGGTGGTGCCGTCAAGGTACTGACCGCCCGAATCCACCAGCAGCAGCTCGCCCTCGCCGACGCGGCGGTTGGTGTCCTCGGTCACGCGGTAATGCACGATGGCTC
>JAHDCH010000149.1 GCA_020629995.1 Pseudaestuariivita sp.
CCTGGCCGACAAGATCGGCAAAGGTTTCGGGCCGGTACTTGCGGGCCAGAACCTGGTAGGCGGGGGCGTCGGTCATGCGGCAGGGCCTCGATCTTGGGGGAGCGCGGTGCAGGCTACCAATCCGGCCCGGGCGGGGCAATGGCTGTCAGAGAGACCATAGGATCACGCCGACGGCACAGGTCGCGGCCGTCAGGCCTATGGCAACGGCGAGAAAGGCGTTGGCCGGTTGTGGTGTTGTCGCCTTCGCATCAAGCCGCGCTTGCGTCGCGCGCGCAGCACGGTACGCCGTCCAAACCAGCCCCACCGCAATGACCAGAAATGCCGTCGCCGCAGCCTTGGCGACCCAGGTCGGGTCTGCCTCGCCAAAGACCGCCTTGAGCCCGATCGCGATGCCGGTGAACGCCGCGCTGGTGCGCATCCATCCTGCAAAGGTGCGCTCGTTCGCCAAAACGGTGCGATCCTCGGCCCAGTCGGTCCGGTCCGCGGCCATATCCTGCGAGCTGTCGGTATCTGCATCTGCCATGCCATACGATCTAGCACGCGGCGCGTGCGAGGCGAGGTGGGACATGTGCCGCGCGGTCGGCCGGCCGGCAGGCCCCGCGCCGCCCCGGTCTGCCGCCGGCGCGTGCGAGGGGCACTCGCCCCGGGTGGAACCACCACGGCTGTGGGGCGCTTTTCCTTGGTCAGGGTGTCGCGCTGCCGCGAGGTAAATCGGGGCAGGGCCGTGATGCGGCTTCGCGCTTTGCCTGCCGGGCGGCTGCGCATCGCCCATGGGTGGCCTGACACTGCATTGCCCGACGCGGGCAAACTGCGCTAGGCAGGACCAAAGGGAAAGGGGACGACATGCGTCTGAGAGGTATCCGCGGAAGCCGCAACATCGAAGATCGTCGTCGCTTGGGCGGCGGCGGGGCCAAGGCGGGGGGCATCGGCGGCGTCGGCCTGCTGATCGTTCTGGCCATCGGGTATTTCGCGGGCATCGACGTCACGCCCCTGCTGCAGCAGGGCGGCGTGCCGCAGCAATCCGGCCCCGCGCGCGAGCCTACCGCCGAGGAAGAGCGCGCGGCCGAGTTCACCTCGCGCGTGCTTGCCACGACCGAACAGGTCTGGGCCGGCATCTTTCCGGCGCAGGTCGGGCGCGCCTATGAGGCGCCGACGCTGGTGCTGTATTCGGGCGTGACCCATTCTCCCTGCGGCAGCGCCAGCGGCGCGACCGGCCCGTTTTATTGCCCCGCCGACGAAAAGGCGTATCTGGACACCGCGTTCTTTGCGACCATGTCGCGCCAGCTGGGCGCGCGGGGTGATTTTGCCGCCGCCTACGTGATCGCGCACGAAGTCGCGCATCATGTCCAGAACGAGCTGGGCATCCTGGGCGAGGTCAACGCCTATCGTCAGCGCGTCAGCGAACGCGAGGCCAACGCGGCCACGGTGCGGCTCGAGCTTCAGGCCGATTGCCTGTCGGGTGTCTGGGCGCAGGCTGTGGACGGTCTGCTGGAGCCGGGCGATCTGGAAGAGGCGCTGAACGCCGCACGCATGATCGGTGACGATCACCTGCAGCGCCGCGCCGGGCGCGTGCCCCAGCCGCATACGTTCACCCACGGCACGTCCGAACAGCGCGCGCGCTGGTTCGGCATCGGGTATCGCAGCGGCCAGGTTGCCGACTGCGACACCTTCCGCACCAACCGCCTGTGACCCTGCCGATCTATCCGCTGGCCGCGGGGACGGGGCAGCTGGCCCTGTCGCCGCTGCCCGGGCGGGGCGGATTTGAAAATGAACTGGCCGATCTTGAGGCTTGGGGCCCTGCGGCGGTGGTCAGCATGACAACCAAGGCCGAGCTGGTGCGCTGCGGGTCCGGGGATCTTGGGCCGCGCCTGATCGCACAGGGCATAGCCTGGCACCATTTGCCTGTGCCGGATTTCGGCGCTCCGGGGCCGGATGTCATCGCCGCATGGCCTGCCGTATCCGCGGCCCTTCAGGGACACCTGGCCCAAGGCGGACGCGTGCTGATCCATTGCTATGGCGGCTGCGGCCGCTCGGGCATGGCGGCGCTACGGCTGATGGTCGAAATGGGAGAGCCGGGGCAGGGCGCCTTGCACCGCCTGCGGCAGGTGCGGCCTTGTGCGGTAGAGACCGACGCGCAGATGGCTTGGGCTTTGGGAGAGTAGGCGGAGTGGGAAACCCGCTGCCTCTCGCTGCGCTCGAACGCAGGTTTCGGAAATGTTGTGAGAGGGGGCCGTCGATTTTGTGCCAAAATCGACGTGGGTGAGAGGTTGGACATCGACCCAAGTGGGGCTCGTTGTGGCTGCTACCTTCCGGTCCTGACCAGGTTGGCGAGGCACTTGCCCGCGCCAACCCCTCGACCGATCACATAGGCAAAGCGGCACCGGTTTGCAACCCGGGCCACCCCAATGCCGCGAACCCGGAACCCAGATCGCCTGCGACCACATGCGCCGGGCTGTCTGTTGCGGGCAAAAGGTCCGGCACGTGCAGGACGGTGCATCCCGCGGCGAGGCCCGCCGCCACGCCTGTCGGCGTATCCTCGACGGCTAGACAGTTGTGCGCCGGGACACCCAGCCGGGCTGCGGCGGTCAGATAAGGCTCGGGATGCGGTTTGGCCTCGGTCACGTCATCGCGGGTGACCAAGGCGCTGACCATCGGGGCCAGTCCTGTCAGCGCCAGCTTTTTTGTCGCTCCCGGGGTATGAGACGAGGTGGCCACAGCCACCGGCACGCCCTGCGCTGTCAGGATGTTCAGCACCTCGCGCGCGCCGGGTTTCGCCGTCAGCTGGTCCATGCGCGCCTCGCTTGCTTCGATCCAGAAGCGGCTGAGCGCGTCGAAATCGACGTCTCCGAATCGCGCGCTGATGATCTTGCGCCCGGCGACAAAATCCTTGCCGACCAGCCCAAGCATGAACGTCATGTCCACGGTCAACCCCAGCCGGGCAAACGCCTCGATCCCGGCTTCCTGGCCCAGCCTTTCACTGTCGACAAGCGTGCCGTCGAGGTCAAAGATCACGCCTGCGAACCGGCTCATTTCTTTTGCAGACCGCCCGGGCAGAAATACTGGGTGAACGCGCCATAGCAGGTCGCACGGTGATCGTACCCGGCGACCTCCAACTGCACGTACAACGGCTTTTCGGTGAACTCGGTCTCGATGCCTGCGCGCACCAGGTCATAACATTCGTTGGGGCTGGTCCGGCACAGGGTCAGCGCCAGCTTTTGCGCTCCGGTCTTGCCTTCCAGCTCTTCCTTGGCCAGCGCCAGCAACAGCGCATCCTTCAGCGCCCGCTCGGCCTTTCGCTCGTCGGGTTTGGTTACATAGGCCACACCGGCCACGATGGCGGCCAGCACCACCAGAAACGCCAAAAATCGCACCGCACGTCTCCCTGATTGCGTCGTGCGGCGCTTAGACCACGCGCGGCCCGCGCTTGTCGAGCGCGGGCCCCTCAGGATTTGTTTCAGCACATGTCACAGAGCGATGCGGAACTGCGCGAACCCGTCCGCGCCTTCGCCAGCGTCTTCGATCGTCACGGCCTTGACGTCGCCCGTGTACCCGCGCGCTGCCGGGCCGGTTTCGAACAGGACGGTGGTGCCGGGCATGGGCTTGAACCGCCAGTTGGCATCGGCCGACGGGTTGATCGTGCCCTGTTCGACGATATAGCGCACGATCACGTCACGGTTGGTGTCGGGCGCCTCAAAGATGATCGTGTCGCCCTTCGCCCCCGGGAAATCGCCGCCGCCCGAGGCGCGGTAATTGTTGGTGGCGATCACGAACTCCATGTCGTCGGTCACCGGCTTGCCCTGATAGGTCAGGCCCACGATCCGCGCCGCATCCGGGTTCAGCGGCTCGCCCTTGGGACCAAAGCGCGACGGCTGGCTGAGGTCGATCTGGTATTCGACCCCGTCGATCACATCAAAGTTGTACGACGGGAACGACGGGTTGAGCAGCGCCGCATCCTGCGCGCCCGGTTTGATTTGGTTAAAGATCCCGGCCGACCGTTCGAGCCAGCCACGCAGTTCGGCGCCCGTGACTTTCACCGCGCGCACTGTGTTGGGGTACAGGTACAGGTCAGCGACGTTCTTGATCGCCACATCGCCTGCAGGCACGTCGGTGTAATACTCCGGCCCGCCACGGCCCCCGGCCTTGAACGGCGCAGCGGCGCTGAGCAGCGGCAGTCCTTCGTATTCGGTGCCCTTCAGCAGCTCGCCCAGATACCATTTCTGCGCGATCGAAACGATCTGGACCGAGGGATCATCGGCCACCAGCGCAAAGTAGGAATGCAGCGGGGCCGAAGTCTTGCCCACCGCGCGGCGCACGTAGGCAAGCGTCTCGTCGTGGTCCTGTTGCACAGCTTTCAGCACCGCCGGACTATCCTCGACCAGCGCCGTGATCGAACGATCCTCGTTGCGCTTGGAAATGGGCCGCGCCTCGGACATGGACGAAACGACCCGCCATTCCCCGGCCTCGCGTTCCAGCATCAGATCGATCACCCCAAGGTGCGAGCCCCAGAACCCGCCCATGGCGGCGGGTTTGCCGTGGATCGTGCCTTTGGCCACATCGACCGCGGCAAAATCGCTGTAGGTCGGCGAAGGAAAGACAAGGTGCGAATGCCCGGTCATCACGGCATCCACACCATCCAGCGCCGCCAGCGGAACCGAGGCATTCTCCATCCCGTCCGTTTCCCTGGCCGAGCCAATGCCCGAATGCGACAGGGCGATGATGATGTCGGCGCCTTGCTCTTTCATCTCGGGCACCAGCGCCCGGGCGGTTTCCATGATGTCGCGCGCCTTGACGTTGCCTTCCAGGTGCCGGCGGTCCCAGTTCATGATCTGCGGCGGGGTAAAGCCGATGATGCCGATCTTGATCGGATGCTCCGCGCCCGCGCCGTCCTTGACCTTTTTCTCAAGGAAAACATACGGCGGGTAGAGATGTTTGTCGGCTGCCGCCGATGCGCCCTGATCCTTGGCCACGTTGGCCAGCACGATGGGAAACTCCGCGCCAGCGGTGGATTTCATCAGGAAATCAAGGCCATAGTTGAATTCGTGGTTGCCGATGGTGGCCGCGTCATAGCCGACCGTGTTCATCGCGGTGATGATCGGGTGGCTGTCGCCCTCTTTCATGCCGCGCTCATAGGCGATGTAATCGCCCATGGGATTGCCCTGCAGGAAATCGCCGTTGTCCACCAGCACGCTGTTGGCCGCCTCGGCGCGGATGTCGTCAATGATCGATGCCGTGCGGCTCAGGCCGACCGTGTCGCGCGGCTTGTCGGAATAATAGTCGTACGGGAAGACATGCACGTGCAGATCTGTCGTTTCCATAATCCGCAGATGCGCCTGGTTGGCGGCAGCGGATGCGGAAAAGGGATGCAAGGCAATCAAGGCAGTTCCGGTGGCAGTGCCGGCAAGAAACGCACGCCGGGACAGGTGGTGAAGACGAGAATCGGCCATGGTGGGTCCTTGTGTAGATGCGTGAACGCCAGCGTGGACCTGCCTCGGCAAAGTTTTGAAGACAGATTAACGACAATTCCGTGTCTTGCAACTTATGCGGGAATTTTTTGCACAAATGTGTGTCATGTCTGACCGGGAATTGCACTTGTGCAAAGGGCGGGCCGCCCCCTAGAAAGGCTTCAAAAAGGGGCACAGGCCGAGCATGCGACACGCCGAACAGGTCACCTTTGGGGGATCCGGGCTGGACCGGGCTGCGCATTTGCGCGGTCAGGCCGACGACCTGCGCGCCGATGCCGGCGCGCGCGCGATCGTGCTGTGGCGCGGCAAACTGCTGATGGAAGGCGACGCCGCTGATCGGTTGGCGCGGGTGGATCCCGCGCATCCCGTTTTGGCCGATGCCGAGGCTGTTTTCCTCGGCCGGGACGACGGCGCGCCTGTCTTTGCGTTCAACCTCACCGGCTGGGACCCGGACGGCGACCTGAGCGAGGTTGGCGGTTTTGTCGACCGGTCGCGCCAGGTGCATCCCGATCTGCCGGCCAATACGGCCTTTGCCGAATTGCGCGCTCAGATGACCCACCTGACCCCCCGCGATGCCGAACTGGCCGCGACGGCCAAGGCGCTCTTCGAATGGCACCGCACGCACGCGTTCTGCGCCCGCTGTGGCGCGGCCAGCACAATGGCCCAAGGTGGCTGGCACCGCGCCTGCGCGGAGTGCGGCGCACACCATTTCCCGCGCACGGACCCTGTTGTCATCATGTTGATCACCCACGGAAATGATGTGCTGGTGGGCCGGTCACCCGGTTGGCCCGAGGGGATGTATTCGCTGCTGGCGGGCTTTGTCGAACCGGGCGAGCCGCTTGAGGCCGCGGTGCGGCGCGAAGTCATGGAAGAAGCGGGGATCCCGGTGGGGCAGGTCAGCTATCTGTCTTCCCAGCCCTGGCCGTTCCCGGCGTCGCTGATGTTTGGCTGCCGGGGCGAAGCGCTGGCACGCGACATCACGCTCGACCCGGTCGAGCTGGAGGATGCGATGTGGGTCAGCCGCGAACGGATGCTGGCGTCCTTTCAGGGGGACGACCCCGCGATGACGCCCGCGCGACGGGGATCTATCGCGCATTTTCTCCTTGAGAACT
>JAHDCH010000150.1:0-4256 GCA_020629995.1 Pseudaestuariivita sp.
ATCATCGCCAGCTGGGGCAAGCGGCTGATCGACTGGCTGAACACCTACACCTTTCCCGAAGAGGCGCGCTTTGCCGATGCCGCCCACGCGGCCGAGGTCGCGGGCGACTTCATGGACCTGGCGCTGGCGCATGGCACCACCACCATGTGCAGCTATGGCACGATCCACCCCGCCAGCGTCGATGCCTTTTTCGAAGCCGCCGACGCGCGCGGGATGCGCGCGATGGCCGGCAAGACCTGCATGGACCGCAACGCGCCGGACGATCTGCGCGACACCGCGCAAACCGCCTATGACGACAGCCGCGCCCTGATCGCCAAATGGCACGGAACGGGCCGGCTGGGGTATGTCATCACCCCGCGTTTTTCGCCCACGTCGACCGAAGCGCAGCTTGAGGCTCTGGGCGCGTTGTGGGCCGAGCATCCCGAGTGCCTGATGCAGACCCACCTGAGCGAACAGGTCGAGGAAATCGCCTGGGTGCGCGATCTGTTCCCCAAGGCGCGCGATTATCTGGACACCTATGAACGGCACGGGCTGCTGGGCGCGCGCGGCATCTATGGCCATGCGATCCACCTTGAGAGCCGCGAGGTGGACCGGCTGGCCGAGCTGGGTGCGGGGCTGGCCCACTGCCCCACGTCAAACACGTTCATTGGCTCGGGCCTCATGGGCGTGGCGACGTTGAAGGCGCGCGGGATCGGCGTGGGGCTGGCCACGGACACCGGGGGTGGATCGTCTTTTTCGATGCTGCGCACGATGGCCGCAGCCTACGAGGTGGGTCAGCTGGCCGGGACGGCGCTGCACCCTGCGCAGCTGTTGTGGCTGGCAACGGCGGGGGCGGCAGACGTGCTGCACGCCGGACACCAGATCGGGCGGCTTGCGCCGGGTCAGGAAGCAGACTTGTGTGTGCTGAACCTTGCCTCGACCCACGCCATCGCGCAGCGGGCCACACGGGCCGAGGACATCTGGCAGGCCCTGTTCCCCACGATGATGATGGGCGATGACCGTGCGATTGATGCGGTCTATGTCGCCGGGGCGCGCGTCGGGGGCTGACCAAGCCGTTCTGCCCCAAAATTGCCGCATTCCGCTGGTTGGGTGATGTCCTGCGCGCAGACGCCCGGGCAACGGGCGCGCCGCAGGCAGGCAGAACATCGGCAAGGCAGTCCATCATGCACCGCGAATCGCTCAATCACATGCGCGCGCAGGTCAACGCGCATATCGCCCCCCTCCCCCCCGGCAAGGTGCTGGAGGTCGGATCCAAGAGCCGCAAGGCCGAATACCGGCGCCTGTGGGAGCGCAAGGGCTGGACCTATACCGGCTGCGATCTGGGCGATGGGCCAAACGTGGACACGGTGCTGGCCGATCCGTTTGTCTTTCCCTGGCAGGACGAGACGTTCGATGCCGTGATCTCGGGTCAGATGCTGGAACATAACACCATGTTCTGGCTGACATTCATCGAGATGAACCGGGTTCTGAAGATGGGCGGGACGATGATCCATATCGCGCCGTCCCGGGGCGCCGAGCATCGCGCGCCGACCGATTGCTGGCGCTTTTATCGCGACGGCATGGCGGCGCTGGCGGATTGGTCGGGGTTCGAGCTGTTGGAGGCGCGCACCGACTGGTCCGAGGCCGACATCAGCTTTGTCGAAGGCTTCCGCCCCCGGTCAGCGCGCAAGCTGCGCGAGGCGTCGGACAATCCCGCATCGATCTGGGGAGATACGGTGGGTGTGTTCCGCAAGACGTCCCATGCGCGCGAGTGCACCGGGATGCGCTATGTTCAGGATTTCGCGGCGCGGATGCCCGCCACGCACCGAAGCGAGGCCGCCGCCTGAGCGCAGGCGCGCCCGTCAGCAGCCGGGCTTGCCCAGCACCATGACCCAGATGTCCCCCGGCGCGCGCGCCAGGCCGAATTCGGTTGCCTTGCGCGCCAGCATGTTGCGCCGGTGCCCGCGCGATCCGGCCCAGTCGCGCATCACGGTGGGCAGATCGTCCTGCCCTTTGGCGATGTTTTCGGACACATAGCAGAACCGGTAGCCCACCGCGCGTGCGCGCTTGGTCAGCGTGCTGCCCGAGGGGCTTGTATGGGCAAACCAGCCGCCCTGCGCCATGGCCTGCGCGTGGCTTTCAGCGGCCTTTTGCAGGCGCGGGCTGTGGCGCACCGCGCCGCGTCCGTTGTCGGCCCGGAACGCATTGAGAGCCTCGGCACCGCCGGGCACGACATCGGCCGCGGCTGGCATCAAAGCGCTGGCAAGGGCAAAGGCAAGGGCGGCAAAGGTGCGGCGCAAGGGCATCGGTCACTCTCCGTTGGCAAGCGAGATGGCACGCGCCCTTTGTCGCCCAAGCAGAGCCGGCAGGTCCAGTGTGGCCACCTGCCCTTCGGCCACAATCCGCCGCCCGGCCACGAACAGGTCGCGCACCTGCGACGGCCCGGCCAGCACCAGCGCGGCGGGATCCCAGCTGCCCGCGCTGGCGGCGCCGGTCACATCCCAAACGGCAAGATCCGCCAGGAACCCCGGCGCGATCTGGCCCAGCACATCGCCCCGGCCCAGCACTTCGGCGCCGCCCCGCGTGGCGATGCGCAGCGCCTCGCGCGCGCTCATCGCGCCGGGGCCGGATGCGACGCGTTGCAAAAGCATCGTCTGGCGCGCCTCGGCCATCAGATTGCCCGCGTCATTTGACGCCGACCCGTCCACGCCCAGCCCCACCGGCACGCCTGCATCGCGCATCGCCCGCACCGGCGCGATCCCCGAGGCAAGGCGGCAGTTGGAGCACGGGCAATGCGCCACACCCGTGCGCGTGCGGGCGAACAGGTCAATCTCGGCCCCGTCCAGCTTGACGCAATGGGCGTGCCAGACGTCATCGCCCGTCCAGCCCAGGTCCTCGGCATATTGGCCGGGGCGGCAGCCGAACTTTTCGAGGCTGTAGGCGATATCTTCGTCGTTTTCGGCCAGATGGGTGTGCAGCATCACGCCTTTGTCCCGCGCCAGCAGGGCCGCATCGCGCATCAGCTCGCGGCTGACCGAAAAGGGCGAACAGGGCGCAAGGCCGACCCGCACCATCGCGTCGGGCGCAGGATCGTGGAACCGGTCGACGACGCGGATGCAATCGTCGAGGATCGCCGCCTCATCCTCGACCAGGCTGTCGGGCGGCAGGCCGCCATCGCTTTCGCCGATCGACATGGCCCCGCGCGTGGGGTGAAACCGCAGGCCCAGTTCGGCGGCGGCATGGATCGTGTCATCCAGCCGCGCGCCGTTGGGATAAAGGTACAGGTGGTCCGAGCTCATCGTGCAGCCCGACAGCGCCAGCTCAGCCAGACCAACCTGCGCCGACAGCGCCATGTCGCCGGGCGTGAACCGCGCCCAGATCGGGTAGAGCGTCTGCAGCCAGCCGAACAGCGCCGCATCCTGCGCCGCGGGCACAGCGCGGGTGAGCGTCTGGTAGAGGTGGTGATGCGTGTTGACGAGGCCGGGCGTGACGACGCAGCCCGCCGCCTCGTGCAGCTCGGCCCCCTCCACCGGCAAGTCAGGTCCGAGCGCGGTGATGCGTCCAGCCTCGATCCGGATGTCGGCGCGGGGCAGCTCGGTGCCCGCGTCATCCATTGTCAGGACGTGGGCGTTGCGCAAAAGGACGGCGCTGCTCATCCTGCGGGACTGGCCAGAAGTGCGAGCGCGGCTGCGTGCAGCTCGGGCGTGGCCGCGGCCAGCGCGGTGCCGCCGTGATGGGCTGGCCCGCCCTGCCAGTCGGTCACGATCCCGCCGGCGGCCTGAACCAGAGCGATGGGCGCCTGGATGTCATAGGGTTGCAGTCCCGCTTCGATCACAAGATCGATCTGTCCCGCAGCGAGCAGCGCATAGGCATAGCAATCCATGCCATAGCGCGTCAGCTTGCAGCGTTCGGCCACGCGGCGAAAGGCAGCGCCCTCATCCGGTGAGCCGACCTCGGGGAAGGTGGTGAAGATCACGGCCTCGTCCAATGTGGTCGTGCCCCGCACGCGGATTTCGCCCGCGCCATGGGGCCCCGCCATCCGGGCCGCGCCGCCGCCGCCCTCGAACCTCTCGCCGATATAAGGCTGATCGATCAGGCCATAGAATGGGCCCTGGGCATCGCCGAGCGCGATCAGCACGCCCCAGGTCGGCGTGCCCGAGACAAAGCCGCGCGTCCCGTCGATGGGGTCCAGCACCCAGGTCAGGCCCGAGCTGCCTTCGGCCGCGCCGTATTCCTCGCCCAGGATCGCATCCTGCGGGCGGCGGCGCGCCAGAACC
>JAHDCH010000150.1:4356-6557 GCA_020629995.1 Pseudaestuariivita sp.
CGGCACCCCCCGCGACCGAGTTACGGCTACCAGAGGTCGACAAAAATGCAAGGCTTTTCAGCCCTTGCGGGCAAAATACGCAGCGTTTGACACAAAGTATTGGAAATAATCTTGCGCCTGATGCGGAGACTGTCTTCAAAGCGGCAAAGTGTTAACGCAATCGGCGATGCGCGATTTTGCTGCGCGACATGGCCCGGACCGAGGAGACGCCAATGCGCGCCATGGTTGTTGCAGGTGAGGATCGTTCCCTTTCACTGACCGAACAGGACACACCGCAGCCTGCAGCGGGTGAGGTGCAGCTGCGCATCCACGCTTGCGGGCTGAACTTTGCCGATCTGCTGATGATCAAGGGCACCTATCAGGACACGCCCCCCCTGCCCTTTGTTCTGGGCATGGAGGTGGCAGGAGAAGTCACCGCCCTGGGCGAAGGCACCCAAGGCGTCAGCATCGGCGACCGGGTCGCGGTGTTTGGCGGTCAGGGCGGGCTGGCCGAGTACGGATGTTTCCCGGCAAGCCGCGCCGTCGCGCTGCCGGACGGCATGCCTTATGTCGACGCCGCCGCCTTTCAGATTGCCTACAGCACAAGTCACGTGGCGCTGGATCACCGCGCGCACCTGCAGCCCGGAGAGACCCTGTGTGTCCTGGGGGCCGCCGGCGGCGTCGGCCTGACGGCAGTTGAGCTGGGCAAGCTGATGGGCGCGCGGGTGATTGCCGTGGCCAGGGGCGAGGCCAAGCTGGAGGCCGCGCGCGCGGCGGGCGCCGATCACCTGCTGGACGCCAGCACCTGCGACCTGCGCGCCGAGCTGAAAGCCCTGGGCGGGATTGACGTTCTGTACGATCCCGTGGGCGGCGATCAGTGGAAAGCCGCCTTCCGTGCCGCGCGCCCCGAAGCGCGCCTGTTGCCGATCGGGTTTGCCAGCGGAGAGGTCCCGCAAGTGCCCACCAACCACCTGCTGGTCAAGAACCTGTCGGTTCTGGGCGTCTATTGGGGTGGCTATATGGCGTTCCGGCCCGAGGTTATCACCGGCAGTCTGCAAACGCTGCTGGGCTGGTACGAGGCGGGCAAGCTGAAGCCGCATGTCAGCCACGTGCTGCCGCTGGAACGGACAGCCGAGGCGCTGGAGCTGATGCGCAGCCGCGCCTCGACCGGCAAGGTGGTTGTCGAGATCGGCTGAGCCCGGCCGCCAGTGGCCTGAAGCACCAGATCGCCAGAAGGCGATCGAACCGCCCGGGCACTTCGCTCGAGCCACTTATAACTGTGGTTCACTTTGGTGGCCGGGACGCTCCGCCCCGGCACATCGCGCTCAGCCGACGGATTTCAGCCGGGGTTGCGGCTGGTGCGCGGCGTATCCATGGCGGATCATCTCGGCCAGCGCGGCCACAACGGCGCCGCCGGTTTCGCTGACATAGAGGTTGATCGCCTGTTCCGGCAGCGGCGGCAGGCCACAGGACGCGGACAGCGGCGACAGTTGCGGCGGTTCGGTTCCGGCAAGCGCCGCGGTCACCGCCAGATCGGCGCTGACAGTCGCTTCGATGGTGCGGTCGCTGCCGGTGTCGACGGCATGTTCCCAGGCCACATCGGCCCCATCCAGCACCCGCTGTGCCAGCGGGCGGAATTTGCAATGCGCGCTGAACGCAATGCGCAGAGGCCGCGCCTTGTGCGCCGATCCGCCGGGCGCTCCGTTCCACATCAGCGGCACGGTGGCCAGGCGTTCCCCTCCGCCGTCCGACACGTCTTCGGTTGTCAGGATCAGGTCCATCTCGCCGCGGGCAAAGTCCTGCTTCAGCCGCGTGGTGAACAGCGACGCCAGATGCACTTTGACCCGCGGGTATTCGGCGTCAAAACGCTGCAGGATCTGCGGGATCACCGGATAGATGATGTCATGCGGCACACCCAGCCGCACTTCGCCTTCGAAGGCATGATGCGTGAGAGATGCAAAGATATCGTCATTCAGCTCGACCATGCGCCGCGCCTGGCTCAGCAGCTTTTCGCCCGCGGGCGTGAGAGAGATGCGCCGGTTCGACCGGTCAAGCAACTGCGTGTCCAGCAGCTCTTCGAGCCGCTTGAGCTGCATCGACACCGCCGATTGCGTGAGGTTGAGAAACCCCGCCGCGCGCGTGACACCGCCCGAATCGGCCACCGCCACAAAGGACCGGAGGGTCGTGACATCAAGATTTCGCATACATCACACTCCTTGATC
>JAHDCH010000151.1 GCA_020629995.1 Pseudaestuariivita sp.
GCAACGCTCCATCGGCATAAACCCCGACACTCCCTCCTGACATGCGCGCCCTGGTTGCCCTCCTCCTCCTCGCCCTGCCCGCCGCGGCGCAAGACGCCCTGCCTGCGCTGCCCGAGGACAGCCGCGCGGAATGGGCCGCAGCCGGGCGGATCAATATCGCGGGCTACAAGGACCGCAGCTTTTGCACCGGCACGCTGATCGCGCCGACCAAGGTGCTGACGGCGGCGCATTGCGTGCTGGCGGACGGCGCATTGCGCGCGCTGGACAAGATGACCTTTGTCGCGGGGTGGGATCGGGGCACGCTGCTCACCTTTCGCAGGATCGCCGCCGTCGATCTGCACCCGCGCGTCGATCCGGGCGCCGAGCGGATTGCTCCGGGCGATGACCTGGCGCTCATGACGCTCGACAAACCGATCGCCGCGCGGCAGCTGCCCGCCCTGCCCCTGCGGCAGCTCGAGGCGAGTTATGGCGATTATGCCGTTCTTGGCTATCACCGCACCCGGCCCAATGTGCTGAACGGCAGGTTCGATTGCGCGCGGCTGGCGCGGTCGCGGCGCGTGATGACGCTGGATTGCGCGGTGATCCCGGGCAATTCGGGCGGGCCGGTGCTGCGCCGCTCAGACACCGGGTGGGAGCTGGTGGCGGTGGTTGTTGCGCGGTCCAGATCCGAAGGCGGCCCCGGAACAATTGCCGCCCTGATCGACGATTGGGTCCTGTCCGCCGCGCAGCCCTGAGCGCCGGCGCCAAAAAGTTCGTACGAACTTTTTGCGCCGCCCCGCACTGGACCCAACACCAAAGCTGCTCTAGACCCGCGCGCACACATCAGCCGGAGAAATCCCATGCACGACATCCGTTCCATCCGCGAGAACCCCGCAGCCTTTGACGCCGCGCTGGCCCGCCGTGGAGACGCGCCGATGTCGTCAGAGCTGCTGAGCGTGGACGAAGCGCGCCGCGCGCTGATCCACGCCGCCGAAACGGCGCAGGCCGAACAGAACAAGGCCTCCAAATCCGTGGGCGCCGCCAAGGCCAGCGGGGACGAGGCCGAGTTCGAACGCCTGCGCGCGCTGGTCGCCGCCAAAAAGGCCGAGGTGGCCGAACTGAACGACAAGGCCAAGGCCGAGGACGCAAAGCTGACCGACATGCTCGCCCGCATCGCCAACCTGCCCGCCCAGGACGTGCCGGATGGCGATGACGAGGACGGCAATGTCGAGATCAGCCGATGGGGCAGCCCGCGCGATTTCGACTTTGCACCCAAAGAGCATTTCGAGATCGCCGGCGTTGTGCCGGGCATGGACTTTGCCACCGCCGCCAAGACATCGGGCGCGCGCTTTGTGATGCTGCGCGGCGCCGTGGCGCGTGTGCACCGGGCGCTCGCGCAATGGATGCTGGACACGCATACAGGCGAAAACGGCCTGACCGAAGTGCAAAGCCCCGTTCTGGTCCGGGACGAGGCGATGTACGGCACCGACAAACTGCCCAAGTTCGCCGAAGACAGCTACCAGACGACCAATGGCTGGTGGCTGATCTCGACTTCGGAAATCACGCTGACCTATTCCGTCGCGGGCGATGTGCTGGACGCCTCCGAGCTTCCCATCCGCCTGACATCGCACACGCTGTGCTTCCGCTCCGAGGCGGGCAGCGCGGGCCGCGACACGGCGGGCATGCTGCGCCAGCACCAGTTCGAAAAGGTCGAGATGGTGTCGGTCACGCATCCCGATGACAGCGACGCCGAGCAAAAGCGCATGTTGCGCTGCGCCGAAGCGCTGCTCGAGGCGCTTGAGATCCCCTATCGCACGGTCATCCTGTGCACGGGCGACATGGGGTTCGGCGCGCGCCGCACCTATGACATCGAAGCCTGGCTGCCCGGTCAGAACACCTATCGCGAGATCAGCTCGGTCTCGACCACCGGTGATTTCCAGGCCCGGCGCATGAACGCGCGGTTCAAACCGGCCGGCGGCGGCAAACCCGAGTTCGTGCATACTCTGAACGGATCGGGCCTGGCCGTCGGGCGCTGCCTGATCGCCGTGCTGGAAAACGGGCAGAACGCGGACGGGTCGGTGACGCTGCCCGCTGTGCTGGCGCCGTATCTTGGCGGCAAAACAACCCTGTCGGCAGACGGCAATCTAGTCTGACGCCGCATCACGATTTTTCGCCGAAAAATCGTGGCCGGCGTCGCGACCGTCGCGGCGGTCCGGAGGGGTCGCGCGCATCTCGCGGATCACATGCGACAGGCTTTGCGGCGCGTATCCCAGGCGCGCCGCGCGCTGCCTTGCCGCGTCGCTGACGTCTTCGAGCCGCTTTGGCCCGTCGCGCGCGCCCAACAGCTTGCCGAACAGGTTTGTCAGACCCGAGGTCTGTGACAGGCGCGTGTTGCGGGCAAGCGGATCGGCACGCTCGCGGAACTGGTTCAGCTGCACCGGATCAAACACCAGCCCCGCCCGCTCGGCCCCCTCGATCATCCACAGCGACACCTCCGCCGAGAGGCCCGGCACCGGGCCCGAACCACCGACAATCCCGTGATTGCCCGGGAACCACCGTTGCTGATAGGGCCGCGCATCGCCGGTCGCATCGCCATTCATCCGGTCGATCTTTTCATCCCAAAGCGTCGGCGGGAACAGGCGGCGCAGCTCGTCCAGCGCCACCGCATGGCGTGCCGATGTCACAAGGCTGGTCAGCTTCTGATCGTGGAACGTGTACTTTTCGTTCACCCGCCGGGCCACCGCTCCCAGGATCCCGGGAAGCCCCATCGCGCCAACCGTGTCCCACACGCCGAGATAACTGACCGTCAACAGCCCCGCCTGCCCCAGGTAATTCTTTTCGCGCCAGTCGATCTCTTCGCGCGAGGTGGCCATGCGCGGCGAGATCACCGCGCGGAACTTGTGGCTTTCCTCGCTGTCCGGGCGGGTGATCTCGCGCCGGTCGCGGTAGCGTTCGATTGCCGTGGGGATGAACGGGATCTGCGACCGGCCCGGCAACCCGGTCGACCGCAGCAAACCGCACAGCGACCGCGCGGTATAGGCGCCGCGCGAAAAGCCAAAGACGTAGATCTCGTCGCCCGGCTCGTAACAAAAGACGAGGTTGCGGAAAGCTTCGTGGATGTTCTCGGTCAGGCCCCAGCCAAAGGCACCGCCCCCGATCCGGTCCATCGCGCGCGCCAGCTTGGTCGCGCCCCGCCCCGATCCAACGCCGGGCATATAGAACACCTGCTGCTTGGTGCCATCCGGCGCGGTCGGCAAAACGGCCTGCGCCAGCCGCACCACGGACGTGGCGTTTCGCGCGTCAGACCGGTTCCATGTTCCGTCACAAAACAGGGCGATACGCTTCATGTCAGCCGCTCTCCCGCTGGTGTTTCTATCCCTCTTGGCGCAACCTATCGCAGACCCCTTGACGCGCAAACACCTGAATTCCCCCGCTCTCCGGGTTGACAGCCTTGGCGCGCTGCGCGCACACGCAGCCGGGAACCCGGACCGCCTCTTGCGCGCTATCCGGTCAGACCGACACGCCCAATGAAAGGCCCCGTGACCCCGTGACCCGCCTTTGGCCCATCGCCCATCTTTGCGCCGCGCTGCTGTTTGCCGCCGCGCCCTTCCTGACACCCGACTTTGGCGGCTTTCGCGCCGACCAGTTTCCCGTTCCGCAAGACGGCGCGCCGGTGCAGCCGGCGGGATATGCCTTTGCGATCTGGGGCCTGATCTATCTGTGGCTGATTGCGGGCGCGCTGGTTGGCCTGCGGCGCGGGCCGGACGACACCGACTGGCGCGCCATGCGGCCCGCCATCGTGCTCAGCCTCGCTCTGGGGGCGCCGTGGCTTTATGTGGCGACGCAATCGGTTGTTGCGGCCTCGGTGCTGATCTGGGCCATGCTGATCACCGCGCTGGTGGCCCTGTTCCGCACCGGCGCCACTGACCGCTGGTTCCAGCAAGCGCCCGTGGCAATCTATGCCGGTTGGCTGACAGCGGCGTCCTGCGTGTCGATCGGTCTGCTGCTGGGTGGCTACGGGATCACCGGCCCGATCGTGGCCGCCATCGTGGCGCTGGTGATCGCCATCGCGATTGCCGCCTTTGTCCAGTACCGCCTGCACCGCGCGCCGGAATACGGGCTGGCTGTGATCTGGGCGTTGGTCGGCGTGATCGTCGCCAACACCCAGCCGCTCAACATCGCGGTGGCGGGGCTGGCCGCCCTTGGGATCGTTCTGCTACTGGGCCTGCGCACCCTCGACACCGAATAACGCCCGGCCGCCCTACTCTGCCGGCACCATCCGCCGCTGCGCCCCGCGCGCAGCGGCAAAGCCCACCATCCGGCCGGACCGTTCGTCGTACAGCTTCCAGCCATAACAGGCCATTGCCTCGCGCCACCCGATCAGGCGGCTGTCGATCAGATCGCCCGCCTCCTCGTGGCACCTTTTCAGGTTGTAGCACGGCACGTTGGCGTTCAGGTGGTGCAGGTCGTGATAGGCGATGTTCAGCGTCAGCCAGTCGAACAGCCGCCCGAACCGGAGCACGGACGAACCCTGAAGCGCACCATGTTCGTAGGTGTAGACCGGGCGGCGCTTCCAGTAGACCTCTTCGAAATTGTGCACCACATAGGGAATGATCGCGCCAAAGGTCGCGCCCACGTAGATCGAGATCAGCAAGACGCCGATCCCGGCCCAACCCGCCACGGCCCAGATCGCCGCGAAATAGGCCGCGATCATCGTGTTGTGCAGGATCACGTTGCCCACTCCGGTCTCGATGCCGTGGCGCGGAAACCGGCGCAGCACCAGGTACAGCACAAACGGCCCCACGATCAGCAGGGTAAAGCGCGAGCGGTAAAACCGGTACCACAGCCGACGCCCAGCCGAGGCATTGGCGTATTCCTCGACCGTCATGATGTCGATCTCAAAGGCTTCGCGGTGATCCAGGTCGCCCACATGGGCGTGGTGCAGGTTGTGATTGCGCCGCGTCGCCTCGTAGGGCGTCATCGCGATGAACGACAGCGCGTTGCCCATCAGATCGTTCATCTGCCGCGCCGAAAACAGCGAGCCGTGAATGCAATCGTGCTGCAGCATGTAGACGCGCACGCCAAACAGCCCCGTCAGCGCCGCAAAGGGCACCGCCACCCACCAATTGGGCAGCGCCATCAGCGCCGCCGCCAGCGACGCCGCGTAGAGCACCAGAGTAAGCGCCGTTTCCCGCCATGCCCGTGCGTCATCCTTGGCGCAATAGGCGCGTGTATGCTGCTTGATCGTCATCGACCCTGTCCCTTTCAATACTCGTGCCACCAAATACGCGGGCGGCTATCGCGTGTTTTGCAGGCAGGGCAAAATAAGACCCCGCGCCGCATTGTTCCCATCCGGTATCAAACCGGTAACAACACTCAACCTCAAGGAGTTTTTGCGACTATCGCCAGACATTTGTGATGGTTGCCCGGGGTTTGATTAAAATTGGCGGCATAGTCCGACGTCAAAATCCCGCCATGCTTTCGCCTCATTACGCTTTGTTAGGACCACCCGACGTACCCCTGCCGCGAACTGTCGAATGTATGGGTGCCGCATGGTCTTTCGTATCTGTCTGCTTGGTCTGGTTGCGTTTTTGTCGCTGGCGCCGCGTGCCATGGCCTTTGATGTCACGCCGACATTCAGTCCGACACTGCTGCAACCCACGCAGACAACCCGGATGCGGCTCAGCTTCCTCAACTCCCTGCCTTCGCCGGTCGAGAACCTGACGCTGTCGGACACTTTGCCCGATGACATGTACATCGCGACGCCGGCCAATGCGGTGTCGAGCTGCGGCGGATCGGTCAGCACGTCCAACGGCGCCTCGGCCGGGTCGGTCACGATCACCGGCGCCGAAATTCCCGCGGCACAAGGCGACACCGCCGGCACCTGCTACGTGGAAATCAGCGTCCACGCCGCGACCAAGGGCACGTTCATCAACCAGATCGACGCCAATTCCGGCTCGGGCACCGTCGCGGGTCAGCCCGACGGCAACGCGAACCCGTCCAGCGCCACGCTTGCCGCCACCGTGCAGGACATCATCCCGACCATGTCGATCGACATCGGCGGCAACACCGTTCAGGGCGGTGAAACGGTGACGCGGATCATCACGCTGGAAAACCCGAACGATGTCGCTTTGACCGGTCTGGCCTTTGTGCACGACCTGAACGCCGACGGCGGGTTCAACATCCATGCAAGCGGCCCCCTGGGCGGCACCTGCGGGGCGACCGGCACCGTGACCGATGCCGCCCCCGCCACAGGCGATTTCGACACCACCTCGGTCATCACCGTCACGGATGGCACCCTGCCCGCAGGCGGCAGCTGCACGATCACCTGGCAGGTCGAGACAGCGCGCGACATGACGCGCAGCTTTGATGACACGACCATGACCCATCAGATCAACGCCGGCGCGATCACCACCAACGAAGGCGCGTCGAACCCGACCTTCAACCACCCGCTGCGCACCGTCAGCGGGATCGAAATCGACAAGACCTTCAATGGCCTGAAATACGCCGAGCTGAACACCAACACCGCCTCGGGCGCCGACCTCGGCATCACGATCACC
>JAHDCH010000152.1 GCA_020629995.1 Pseudaestuariivita sp.
AACGCAAGGAGGATCCACCGATGACACCCACCCGCTATGCCTTCATCAAGGCCAACTGGCACGCCGAGATTGTCGATCAGGCGCTGGCCGGCTTTACCGAATTGATTGCGCCCGATCAGGTCGATGTCTTTGACGTACCGGGTGCGTTCGAAATGCCGCTGTTTGCACGGGATCTGGCAAGGTCGGGGCGCTATGCTGCCGTGGCCGCCGCGGCGCTGGTGGTCGATGGCGGGATTTACCGGCACGACTTTGTCGCGCAGGCAGTTGTGTCCGGGTTGATGCAGGCCGGACTGGACAGCGATGTGCCGGTTCTGTCGGTTTCGCTGACACCGCACCACTTCCAGGACACGCCGCACCACACAGCGATCTACCGGGCGCATTTTGTCGAAAAAGGGCGAGAGGCAGCGCGTGCCGCCTTGATGATCACCCAGACGCGCGCCGCACTGGCCGCATAAAGGAAAAGGCCGGGTGCATGCCCGGCCTTTGCTTCATTTCTTTTCCAGAGCGTCGAGGCGGGCTTTGAGCGCCTCGTTCTCTTCGCGGGCTTTCTGGGCCATGGTGCGCACGGCATCAAATTCCTCGCGCGTGACGAAATCGCGATCGGCCAGCCAGCGGTCGATCATCGAGGACATGGCCGTTTCGGCCTCCGCCTTGGCACCCTGGGCAACGCCCATGGCATTTGTCATCAGTTGCGAGATATCGTCAAAGACCTTGCTGCGCGTTTGCATCCGTCGCTCCGCTTGCTGCATCCGTTGGGCTGTATATGGGCCGCCGGTGCGAGGATCGCAAGGTTGACCCCGCCGCGCGGCGGCGGCAAGACAGCAAACATGTTGGCCGCACTTCCCTTTCCGCCCATTTCGCCCGAGATATTCTCGATCTCGGTCTTCGGGTTCGAATTTGCCCTGCGCTGGTATGCGCTGGCCTATATCGTCGGCATCATCATCGGCTGGCGGATCGCCAATATTGCCGTAAAAACCCCGCGCCTTTGGCCCGGTGGCAAGGCACCGCTGACACCTGTGCAGGTCGAGGATCTGCTGACCTATATCATCCTGGGCGTGATCCTGGGGGGTCGGTTGGGTTTTGTCCTGTTCTACCGGCCTGCCTATTACCTGCAGAACCCGCTGGAAATCCTGATGCTTTGGGAGGGCGGAATGTCCTTTCACGGCGGGTTTCTGGGCGTGGGCGTGGCGATCTGGCTTTTTGCCCGGGCGCAGAGCGTGCCCCTGCCCAAAGCCTGTGACCTGATAGCGCTGGCCACGCCGCCTGGGCTGCTGCTGGGGCGGTTGGCCAACTTTATAAACGCCGAACTGTGGGGCCGGCCCACCGATGCGCCGTGGGGCGTGATCTTTCCCGGCCAGATGGCGCAGGCCTGCGGCCAGGTCGCGGGGGCCTGCGCGCGCCATCCCTCGCAGCTCTACGAAGCAGCGCTGGAAGGCGTGCTGCTGGGCGCGGTCCTGATCTGGCTGGTGTGGCGGCGACGGGCATTCTTTCGGCCCTGGCTGGCGACCGGCGTGTTCTTTGCCGGCTACGGCGCTGCGCGCTTTTTCGTCGAATTCTTTCGCCAGCCGGACCTTCAGTTTGTCACCGACGGCAATCCGCTGGGTCTGGCCCTGCACCTGTCGGGCTATGGGCTGACCATGGGCCAGGTGCTGTCTTTGCCGATGATCCTGGTGGGGCTCGGGCTGATCCTGCGCGCGCGCCGCCTGCCCGCCGATCCCGCATGACCCCGCTCAAACAGCGGATGCTGCGCCAGATTGCAACCGACGGGCCAATACCCTTGCCCGACTATATGGCGCAGGCCCTCGGCGATCCGGATCATGGCTATTATGTCACCCGCAATCCGCTGGGCACCGATTTCATCACTGCGCCCGAAATCAGCCAGATGTTTGGCGAGGTGATAGGCCTGGTGCTGGCTCAGGCCTGGGCCGATCAAGGCAGCCCCGCACCTTGTGCGCTGGTCGAGCTGGGCCCCGGACGCGGAACGCTGATGGCAGACATCCTGCGCGTGGCCGCCCGGGTGCCCGGCTTTGCCGAGGCCGCCGAGGTCCACCTGATCGAAACCTCGCCCACCCTGCGCGCCGAACAGGCCAAGCGTGTGCCGGGCGCCATCTGGCATGATACAGTGGAGGGCTTGCCGGACCTGCCGCTGTTCGTCATCGCCAATGAATTCTTTGACGCGCTGCCGATCCGCCATTTCCAGCGGGCAGATCAAGGCTGGGCCGAGATGCACCTGACCGCCGGTGACAGCGGCGCGCTGGTGCCCGGGCTGGCGGCCCCTGCCCCGCTGGCTGCTTTGGAGCATCGGCTTTCCGACACGCGCCCCGGCGATGTCGTGGAAACCTGCGCGTTGGCACAGGCCATCATCTCTGCGCTGGCGGCCCGGATCAAGGCACGGGGCGGCGCAGCGCTGGTTATCGATTATGGCGATTGGCGCTCGGTCGGGGATACTCTTCAGGCGATGCAGGCCGGAGCGCCGGCCGATCCGTTCGTGGCGCCCGGCACAGCGGATCTGACCGCGCATGTGGATTTTGAACCGCTGGCACGTGCGGCCCGGGACGCTGGTCTCTGGCATTCACGCCTGACCCCACAGGGCGTTTTTCTGGAAAGACTGGGCATCACCGCCCGGGCGCAGGCGCTGGCCGAACGCATGAGCGGCGCCGCGCTAAAGGCGCATGTCGCCGCGCACCGGCGGTTGACCCACCCGGCCGAAATGGGGACGCTGTTCAAAGTGCTGGGGTTTGGCCCGACACCGCTAGCAGGATTTTCCGACGATGCTTGACCCGATCACGTCACCGCTACTTGAACCCGCGCGCCACGGTTTCTTTGGCCGCAAGGGGGGCGCGTCGTCCGGGATCTACGAAGGGCTCAATTGCGGCTTTGGATCGGGCGACCAGACCGAGGCGGTGCGCACCAACCGTGCCCGCGTGGCCGAGGCGATGGGCGTGACAGAAGACGCCCTTGTGTCGGTCCATCAATACCATTCGGACGCCGTTCTGACCGTGACCGAACCGCGTCAGGACAGGCCCAAGGCCGATGCCATGGTGACCAACGTGCCGGGCGTGGCGCTTGGCATCCTGACCGCCGATTGCCAGCCCGTGCTGTTCAGCGACCCCGAGGCCGGCGTGATCGGCGCGGCCCATGCCGGATGGCGCGGCGCAGTGGGCGGCGTGCTGGAAGCAACGGTTGACGCGATGGAGGCTCTGGGCGCCAAACGCGATGCGATCCGTGCGGTCATCGGGCCGTCGATCAGCCAGGCCGCCTACGAGGTCGGCCCCGAGTTTTTCGACACCTTCACCGCCGACGACCCCGGCAACGCGCGCTTTTTTGCAGGCGGCACCGGTGATCGAATGATGTTCGACCTGCCGGCGTTCGGTTTGTCGCGGCTGCGCGCCGCAGGCATTGCCCAAGCCGAATGGACGCGCCACTGCACCTACGCAGACGATGCGCGGTTTTTCTCGTACCGCCGCGCCACCCACCGGGGCGAGGCCGACTACGGACGCCTGATTTCGGCGATCGCCCTTTGAACCCGGCAGGAATGTGGCGCAAGGCGCACGCATTCTGCCCCATTCGCCGCAAAATCCGGTCCGAATGCCGCCCCTGCGTGGCCATCTGGAATTTTTAGTAATTAAATTCAATGTCTTACAGAAATCTGGCCGCTTTGCCCTAATCGCACCGCGGCGACAGGCGGATTTTTCTTAACTTTTTCCGCATCGTCAAAAGCAGGCCCCAAACCGCTGTCATCTTAAGGTTAATCCAACGACACGCCCTGCAGATCGGGGCACAGATGACAGGACCGAGCCATGAAACTGAGCACGCGCTTCATCAAAAACGCCATTGCAACGGCGGCTGAAACCAAGACCCAGATGCCCTGGGAACGTGGCGCCCGCCGCGAGGCCTTTATCGCAACGCGCAAGTCGCCCAAGCTGAAAACAGCCTGACAAACGGCGCGCAACAGCGCGCACCTTGTATCCTTCAGAAAAAGCCGCTCCGGTCCCGGGGCGGCTTTTCTCTTTGCGCTGGCGGTCGCTGTCAGAGCCGCTCGAATCGGAATGTGGCAATCTCGTTTCGCCTGCGATGACAATTTCGGCCAAAGCGTGCGTTTGACGCCGGCACGATGCCGAATGTCCCCGATTTTTTGACTTATCAGGCCTTGATGAGGCAATTTGTGACCATCGAAAGGCAAAGAAGGGAAGGGTCCTTCTGTCGTTGTCGGTGGGGGCCGGCGCGGATGTGACACCCGATTGAAGGGTAATCGCATGGCTAACCTCGACATGGGCACACGTGGTGCCCTGGTACCAGTAGCTTCGGCGCGTGATGGCCGAATTGCTCACCAAGATGGGCGACCTCAGCGTAACGCGCCTCTCATGCGCAAATACGAGGTCGCCTCTTTGTTGCCCGACCTGTCGGTCAGGCGCACACATCATGTGGCCCCGGCCACCCCCTTGTTCACGGCGACGGCTTCGGCCTTTGCGCATGGTGCGCTGATCAGCACCGTGTCCGGGCCTGTGCCGGTCGAAGACCTGCTGCCGGGCGATTACGTCGACGTGCAGAACGGCGATCCGGCAGCCGTGGTCTGGATCGGATCCACGATGCTGGTCCCGAACATGCCGGAGGTGGATGGCGCCCTGTCACAGCTGGTTCGGATCATGCCGGACACATTTGGCCTGTCGCGGCCGATGCGGAACCTGCTGCTTGGCCCGGGCGCACGCGTGTTGCAGCCGCAGAACGGCGGGACGGGTGCCGCGCTTATGGGAATCCGCGACCGGATCGACGGTATGAACGTGATCGAGGTGACGCCGCCTTCGCCCGTGCGTCTGTATCACATCGCCACCCGGCGCCATGCGATTATCGAAGCGGACGGGATCGCCGTGGAAACCTATCACCCCGGGCGCAATACATCCGACGGGATGGGGTTCAACACGCGTTCGCTTTTCCTGTCGATGTTCCCGCACATCACCGAATTCGAGGCATTTGGCCCCCTGGTGTACCCGCGCATCGAGTCTGCCGGCGACCAGGACGCAGCCTGACGCGCCACTGCGCCGACGGTATCGGGCGGGTCGCCACTCAGGGCGGCCCGCTTTGCGTATCAGCGGTCAGGCAGTGCGGCTCAGCCGCTCTTCCAGCACATCGAACGGCACGCCCGGGTCATCCTTGGCGCCGCGGATCACCAGCGATGTCTTGACCGATCCGACATTCTCGGACGTCAGCAGCTCGGAGGTCAGAAAGGTCTGAAAGGTCGACAGGTCCGGCGCCACGCATTTGAGGATGAAATCCACCTCTCCATTCAGCATGTGACACTCGCGCACCAAAGGCCAGCTGCGGCACAGCTCTTCGAATGCGCTGAGGTCGGCCTCGGCCTGCCGCTGAAGACCCACCATCGCAAAGACCTGCACTTCGAATCCCAGCTCGCGCGGGTCCACATCTGCGTGGTAGCCGCGGATGTATCCTTGCTCTTCCAGCGTGCGCACCCGGCGCAGACAGGGCGGCGCGCTGATGCCGACGCGCTTGGCCAGTTCGACGTTGGTCATCCGGCCATCGGCCTGCAGTTCAGACAATATCTTGCGGTCGATCGGGTCGAGCCGATGCTGAGGCATGAGATTCCTCGTTTCCATGTGGCGACGCGGGCAGCGTTACATGAACGCCAATCTGCACGCAATAATGTTTCACAATCGCGCAATAATCTTGTCGAACCGGCATGGCACACACGGTTTCGCGATCTGGGCTTTTCGCCCTCGCGCGGCTTGCGTATATCGCATCAACACCACGCCGGAGGGAACGCATCATGGCCGAGACCAAAACCACCAAAGTGCTGATCATTGGCTCTGGCCCCGCCGGGTATACCGCGGGTGTCTATGCCAGCCGCGCCATGCTGAACCCGGTGCTGGTGCAAGGGATCGAGCCCGGCGGACAGCTGACCACCACAACCGAGGTTGAAAACTGGCCCGGCGACACCGAGGTGCAAGGCCCCGATCTGATGATCCGCATGCAGGACCACGCCAAGGCGATGGGGTGCGAGATCATCGGCGACATCATCACCTCGATCGACTTTTCCAAGCGGCCGTTCGTGTGTCAGTCCGACAGCGGCACGGTCTATGTGGCTGACGCCCTGATCCTTGCCACCGGCGCGCGCGCCAAGTGGCTGGGGCTGGAGAGCGAAGAGAAATTCAAAGGCTTTGGCGTCAGCGCCTGCGCCACCTGCGACGGGTTCTTTTACCGCGGGCAAGAGATCGTCGTGGTCGGAGGCGGCAATACGGCGGTGGAAGAGGCGCTGTTCCTGACCAACTTTGCCTCGAAGGTCACGCTGGTCCACCGCCGGGACGAGCTGCGTGCCGAAAAGATCCTGCAAGACCGCCTGTTCAAGAACCCCAAGATCGAGCCGCTGTGGTTCCACGAGGTAGACGAGGTCTATGGCACCGACACGCCGCTCGGTGTCGAAGGCGTCAAGGTCAAGCACACCCAGACGGGCGAGATCACCGACATCCCCTGCAAGGGCTTCTTTGTGGCCATCGGCCACGCGC
>JAHDCH010000153.1:0-3366 GCA_020629995.1 Pseudaestuariivita sp.
CGCCCTACATCGCCAAGGTGCGCGAGCTGGAGGCCGAATTGCAGACCGCCCTGCTCAACCAGATCGAGGTCGGCGATGCGCGCGACGCGGATGGCGACACCGAGCAGGCCAGGGACTGACCGCCGCCCGGGGCGCCACCCGCTGCCAGACATGAAAAAACCGGCCCGTTTGACGGGGCCGGTTTGCAAAATGTAGGGCGCGTCGGCGCGGGTCAGGCTGCGGCGCGGGACACCAGAACATCGTCGACCTTTTTCGCGGCAGCGGTATCGTCACCGCCGGACACGGCAGACACTTCGCGCGTCAGTCGCTCAAGCGCGGCTTCGTACAGCTGACGCTCGGAATAGCTTTGCTCGCGCTGCTCGTCGTTGCGGTGCAGGTCGCGGACCACTTCGGCAATCGCGATCAGGTCGCCCGAGTTGATCTTTTGCTCGTACTCCTGCGCGCGGCGCGACCACATGGCGCGTTTGACGCGGGCCTTGCCCTTGAGCGTTTTCATCGCCTGATCGACAACGTCCGGCGACGACAGCGACCGCATGCCGACGTCCTGGACCTTGTTGGTGGGCACACGCAGCGTCATCTTGTCCTTTTCGAACGAAATCACGAACAGCTCGAGCGCGAAGCCTGCGACCTCTTCTTCTTCGATCGACACGATCTTGCCGACGCCGTGCGCCGGGTAGACAACAAAATCGTTGGGACGAAACTCGTGTGTCTTTGCCTTGCTCATATGGTTCTTTCCTCAGAGGCCGCGGAACAGCGCGGCGACAAAAGCCGCAGGCTCGGAAGGTGGCTTTCCGAAACCGCGGACGGTGATTTTCCGGTGTGCCCGGCGCCCGGCAGACTGGCAGGCGCGGCAGTAAGGCAGCTATGTGCCTAGAAACATAACACGAAATTGCACTCTTTTCCAGACGTAGCCACCCAAAGCCCTGAAAACAGAGGTTTTCAGGGCCTCAACAGGTGACCTGGCAGCCTGCAAAGGGGGCGTGGGACGGCGCGCGCGCGCGAATCAGCCGCCTTCGCCGGCCTTTTCGCTGAAGTATTTGTCCAGCTTTCCATCCTCGCCATCACGCTCTTCGGCATCGGGCAGAGGGTCTTTCTTGGTGATGATGACGGGCCAGAGTTCGGCGTATTTGCGGTTGAAGTCGACCCATTCCTCGGCCCCCGGTTCGGTGTCGGGTTTGATTGCCTCGGCGGGGCATTCCGGCTCACACACGCCGCAATCAATGCACTCGTCAGGGTGGATCACCAGCATGTTTTCGCCTTCGTAAAAGCAGTCGACGGGGCAAACCTCGACGCAATCGGTGTATTTGCAGGCGATGCAGGCGTCATTCACGATGTAAGTCATGGGTGACCTTCGGATGTGTCTAGTCGGGTTCTGAGTATCCCAGCCCCCCGCCACCTTCAAGGTGCGCCGCGCGGGCAAGATCAAGCGTTCTGCGGTCGCGCCCGGTGGGGCGCCCTTTTCCGTCATAGCGCGGATTGGCGGGTGGTTTGTCCTGCACCGGCGTCCGGTCATGGTACAAAGCCTGCGCCTCGGGCGCCGGGCCGCGCCGGGTGCCCAGCGCGGCGATTTCGACCACGCGGATCACCCGTCCCTGGGCAAAGGTCAGCACGTCGCCCGGCGCGACGCCGAACGAGGTTTTGGTGATGCGTTCGGAATTGACGCGGACGCGGCCTTCACTGATCTGGCGGGCGGCAAGGCTGCGGGTCTTGAAGAACCGCGCCTGCCACAGCCATTTGTCCAGCCTCAGCTTGTCCGCCAAGCCGCCTTAGCCCTTCTTCAGCGCCGCCAGCGCTGCAAAGGGGTTGTCGGGGTCGATCGGCTTGTCCTTCTTGGGCGGACGCGCCTCAAAGGTCTTGGGCCCCGAAGGTTTGCCGCCTTTGCCGCGCCCCTTGCCCTGCGGCTTGCCGCCGCCCTTGGCACCGCCTTTGCCACGGTCGCCGCGCGCACCACCGCCCTGACGGCGGCCTTGCTGGTTTGGCGGTTTGCGGCCCCAGGTAAAGGTATAGAACACTTCGGTTTCCGGACCTGCAATCGCAGCGTCGGGGGTCGCGCCAGGCGCCATTTCGTCCGCCGCCACGTCCGGAACGGCCTGTGCTACGGAGCTTTCAGCCGGCTCTGCGGCGATGGGCGCGACACCCTCGTCCGCGATATCGGCCACCGGCTCGGGCAGATCTGCGGGCGCGGGCGCTTCGGCCGCATCAGCATCTGTACCCGGCGCAGCCTCGGCCGCGGTATCCATCACAGGTGCATCCGCTGCCGGTTCCGGCGCGGTGGTCACGGCGTCGACCGCCTTGACCTTTTCACGCTCGCCGCGTTCGGCCTTGTACCCAAGACCGCCCATCAGGTCGGCAAATTGTTCCAGCGTCATGCCGGTGATCGACAACATGTCGGCCTTGGCCTCGAACCCGCCCCGGCTGTCTTCGCTGCGCAGCTGGTCGGCCAGACGTTCCAGCATGTCGATGCGGATCGCACGGTCGCCGCTGATGCGGTAACCGGCCACGGCATCCACGCCTTCGGGCGTCAGCGATTTGGACGGCACAGTCACCAGCCCCGGAGGCGGCGAGGACGGGAAATCGTCAATCCCGCGCGCCAGCGACCACAGAACCAGACGCAGGCGCGTCGGCGCGGGCTTGAGCAGCAGCTGCATGAAGATCGTGTATTGCCCGAACCGGATGCCGTGCTTGCGCAGCGCGCCGCGCGCCTCCTGGTCCAGCGCCTTGACGTCCTCGGCCACTGCAGCGCGGGGCAGAACACCCATCGCCTCGACCATCTGGAACGCAAAGCCGCGCGCCAGCCCGGTCAGCGTTTCGTCGTTCTTGAGGTTCATCAGCGGCTCGAACAGGGCCGCGATCTTGCGATCCATGAAGTGCTGAAGCCGGCGTTCCACCTTTTGCGCAACATCTGCGCCGGCGGTGTCATCCACAAAGGCGACGATGCGCGGTTTCAGCGGGTCATCCCCGGCCGCTAGCCGCCCCACAGCCTGATCGCCCCACATCAACCCGCCCTGCTCGGTAAAGTCGATTTCGGTATCAGGCGCGTTGTAGAACCGGTCGGCCCGCAGATGGAAATGCGGTGCCAGCGCCTGCAGCGAGGCCTGCTTGAGCGTCTTGGCCTCCTGGCCCTGCGCACCGGCGTCCTGGATAAAACGGAAACCCTCGAGGCGGCCGGCGAATTCGCCTTCGACCGTCACCTCGCCTTTGTCGTTCACTTCGGCCAAAAGGGCCTCCTTTTGCTTCAACCGGCGCAGCAGCACGCTGGTGCGCCGGTCGACAAATCTTTGTGTCAGCGCAGTGTGCAGCGCGTCTGACAGGCGGTCTTCTACAGCGCGGCTGGCCTCGCGCCAATGGTTTTCGTCGCGCAGCCAG
>JAHDCH010000153.1:3466-6512 GCA_020629995.1 Pseudaestuariivita sp.
ACGCCAAAGGTGCCGTGGCTCATCCCCCGGCCTGCGCGCCCCGCGATCTGGGCCAGCTCGTTCGGGGCCAGCAGGCGCATGCGCCGCCCGTCGAACTTGGTCAGCGAGGAAAAGGCGACGTGGTCGATGTCGAGGTTGAGCCCCATGCCGATCGCATCGGTAGCCACGAGGTAATCCACCTCGCCCGACTGGTACATCGCCACCTGCGCGTTGCGCGTGCGGGGCGACAGCGCGCCCATCACCACCGCCGCCCCGCCCTTTTGGCGGCGGATCAGCTCGGCGATGGCATAGACGTTTTCAACCGAAAACCCGACAATGGCCGTGCGCGGCTGCAACCCACGCAGCTTTTTTGACCCGGTGTAGGTCAGCTGGGACATCCGCTCACGGCTGACAAACTGAACCCCGGGGACCTGTTCGGCGATCGGCCCGCGCATGGTGCCGGCGCCCAGAAACAGCGTTTCCTGCAGGCCGCGCGCGTGCAGCAGCCTGTCGGTAAACACATGACCACGCTCGGGATCGGCACACAGCTGGATTTCATCGACGGCCAGAAAATCGCAGCCCATGGCGGGGGGCATCGCCTCGACCGTGCAGACCCAGTACTGGGTGCGCGGGGGCACGATCCTCTCTTCCCCGGTGACAAGCGCCACAACGCCCGGCCCGCGCGCGGCGACAAGCCGGTCATACACCTCGCGCGCCAAAAGGCGCAAAGGCAGGCCGATGATGCCCGTGCGGTGGCCCAGCATCCGCTCGAGCGCGTAGGTCGTCTTGCCCGTGTTGGTGGGGCCGAGGACCGCGATGGTCCGCGCCTGCGTCGTCATCAGCCGCCTGCTTTCAGATCAAAGGTCCACGCCCACGGCCTGCGCGGCCAGGCGTTTGAGAGCCTCTTCGATCTCCTTGTCGTAGGGGTAGTAGGTTTCGGCCAGCTTGTAGGCGCGCCAGGCCAGAACCGGACGGTTCAGGTTTTCATACAAAGCGCCCAGACCCCGGATCGCGCCGATATGGTCAGGGTTCAGCGCCAGAGTGCGCTCAAGATCAGCAGCCGCCAGACCGAACCGTTCCTGACGGTAAAAGGCCATGGCGCGGCTGTGCCAGCCTTCGGCAAAGTCGGGGGCATGGTCGGTCAGCGCGGTCAGGTGCTCGACCGCCTCGGCCAGATCGCCCCGCTGCATCGCGTCGCGCCCGCGCGTCAGCAAAAGATCCATCGCCGCCGATCCCGATTTCGACCACTCGCGCTGCAGATCACGCAAGGCGCGTTTGGCCGCGTCTTCGCTGGGCGCCTCGCGCAACTCTTTCAGCAAGGCCTCACTGCGCGAAACATCGCCCACGGCGGCGAGGGGTATGGAAAACATGACTGTGGCGACAAATGCCGCAACGGTACGTTTGAATGTGGTGTTATCACTGCGCATAGTCCGAATGTAACGTGGAATGCGGGGAATGCCACCGCACATATAGCGAAGGGGATGCGCGATGAGTGAGATGCTGGACAAGGCTGTGGCCTTGCTGTCGGAAAAGCTGTCAGGTTCGGACATCGGCGGCACCGTGAAATTCGATATCGAAGGTGAAGGCGCGGTGATGGCGGACGACGCAGGCGTGCGCGCGGGCGACGACGATGCCGACGTGACGCTCAAGGCAGATGCCGAAACGTTTCAGGAAATCCTCGAAGGGTCGCTGAACCCGACCTCGGCCTTCATGGGCGGGCGTCTGACGGTTGATGGCGACATGGGCCTGGCGATGAAACTGGCGTCGGAGCTGAGCTGATGACCTACGCGGCGGCCCCTCTTTACACGGATGTGGCGGACGGCCCCGAAGGCGGCGAAGCCGTCTGGCTGAACGCATCTGACGATGTGCGCCTGCGGGCGGGCATCTGGCCGAGCCAAGGGGCCGCACGCGGCACCGTCCTGCTGTTTCCCGGGCGGACGGAATATGTTGAAAAATATGGGCGAACGGCGCGCGAGCTGGGCCAGAACGGCTATGCGACGCTGGTGATGGACTGGCGCGGTCAGGGTCTGGCCGACCGGATCCACCCCGATGCGCTGGCCGGGCACGTGGACCGGTTCACCGATTATCAGCGCGACGTGGCCGCCGCCGTGGACCTTGCGCGCGCCAAGGGCCTGCCCGAGCCGTATTTCCTGATCGCCCATTCGATGGGCGGCTGTATCGGACTGCGCGCGTTGCACGAAGGGCTGCCGGTTTCGGCCTGTGTCTTTACAGGGCCGATGTGGGGCATCCATATCTCGGCGCCTGTGCGGCCTGCGGCCTGGGTTCTGGGCTGGGGATCGGGCAAGCTTGGCCTTGGCGGCACCTACGCACCGGGCACCAAGCCCGAAGCCTACGTGATTGCCGAGCCGTTCGAGGACAACCAGCTGACCACCAGCCCCGAGATGTTCCACCATCTGCAAAAGCAGATCGGACGTTACCCCGAGCTGGCGCTCGGCGGACCTTCGCTCACCTGGCTGCACGAAGCGCTCAAGGAATGTCGCGCGCTGTCGCGGATGCCTTCACCCGACGTGCCCTGCCTGACCTTTGTCGGCTCGAACGAACGCATTGTCGATGTGCCGCGCATTCATGACCGGATGAAGCGCTGGCCGAACGGGCGGCTCGAGGTGGTCGACGGCGGCGAGCATGAGGTGCTGATGGAGATCAACACGCTCCGCGCCGACGTGATCGCGCAGACCTGCGCGCATTTTGCCGCGCACAGCGAACCGGCCACCGATCATGGCGCGCCGCTTGCGCGTCAGGCGTGACGGCGGGCTGGACGGCGCGGCCGGGGTGACTACCTTGGCCGCATGGCAGTGCTGACCCATACAGACCGCGGCATCTATTGCGAGGCGGGCGATTTCTGGATCGATCCCTGGCGCCCGGTGCCGCGCGCGCTGATCACCCATGGCCATGCCGACCATGCACGCCCCGGGATGGGCCGCTACCTTGCCACCGATGCCGCCTTGCCAGTACTGCGTCACCGTTTGGGTGATGACATTGCGGCCGAAGGGATCAGGTATGGCGAGACACGCCGGATCGGCGGGGCGAGCGTGTCGTTTCATCCTGC
>JAHDCH010000154.1:0-1340 GCA_020629995.1 Pseudaestuariivita sp.
GCATATGTGAAAAGAGAAGACACACCGGGTCGCTGCTTCTTCTGGCCGGAAATATCCCGGGGGGGAAAGCACTCGGCTTTCACCGTGGGGGGCTGGCCCCCCGACCTACCTCAGCCAGTAGCCTTCGCGCTTGAGCCTGTTGCGGATCGCCTGTTCGCGGCGTGGCAGGTCGGCGCGGTCGAACAGGGCGCGCGCCTTGTGGCCACGTTCCTGGTAGATCATCCGCTTCATCGGCTCGTATTGCTTGAGCACGCGTTTGATCTTGTGCGGCGCGGCCACGTCTTCGAGCGCCGCAACCACGTCATCGCTTTCGCGGGCATAAAGCAGGGGCAGGACGCGGTAGTGGCAGGTGACGCTGCCATCCAGAAGCCCAGGGGGCAGCGTGTCGCGCCCGCCGCCGAACGAGTGGATCACCAATGGCAGGGCGATCTGGTCGAGCCAGGGGTTCAGCTCCTGGCAAACCAGCGCATCGGGACGGTCATCGCGAATGGACAGGGCGTATTCCAGGAACCGGGCGCCAAATGCGCGCGGGCATTTGTAGTAGAAAAAGCCCGCGTTGAAATACATGTAACGCTGCCAGTATTCGTCCGGGTGGGACGTGTCGAGCGTGCTGTCAAAGTCGAGCCCGAAGCGGTCATAGAGCGCCTGCCAGGTTTCGGTGTAGCCGGGGCCGTACAGCTCGATCTTGGGCCAGGTGCCTTCACGCTTCATCGACGCGGTGGGGCGTTCGAAATCGAACGGGACGGTTGTCAGATCGCCGGTGATCAGAGTGTCCGTGTCGAAAAAGACGAACGGCTCGCCTTCGGGCAGATGCTGAAGCATCTCGATCTTGTTGCCATACGGGTAGGCGGCGCCGAAATGCACGCTGTCAAAGGGGACAAATTCGGCCCCCAGTTCGGTCAGCAGGGCGCGCACATCCGCGTTTCCCACGCGCGGGTTGCCGGGCCAAAGCGGGCCGGGCTGCGGTTCGGCCACCAGCAGCTTGCCGGGAAACCCCGGTGAAAACCGCCGCAGCGACGCGGCGAACAGCGCGGCCTCGTACCCAAGACGCCCGCCCTGGGCGACGATCGCAATATTGAACGGAGTGCCTGCGCCAGCCTTTACCATGGCCACTTTATCCCGACTGCCCGGTTTATCTGTTATGATTGCATGCATAGACTAAAGGCGGGCTTAACCCAAGCGATCAAGCATTTTGACCTCAAGGAATATTCCATGTTTCACATTATCCTGACCTTTCTCATCGCGCTTGGCGGTGGCGGCGGCGGCACGCAGCCAGAGCAGAGCGCTGACGTGGCCACGGCCGCCCCGGCACCCGCGCCAGAACCTGCACAAGAACCTGC
>JAHDCH010000154.1:1440-6450 GCA_020629995.1 Pseudaestuariivita sp.
CCTGCGCCCGAGCCAGCGCTCGTGGCCGAAGACCAGACGCCGACGGGCCGTTTCCTGACGGCGACCGAGGTCAAGCCGATCCTGGATGCAACGCGGGGCAACTGGGTGGCTGTGCGCGACTTCAACGGGCAGGACCTTGTCTATGTCACCCACCTCTGGGCGTGGCGCTGCGGTTTGCTGAAGACAGAAGTGGCCATCAACGATGGCGCGTTCGAAGACTGGCCACTGCCTGTGTGCCGGGTGGACACCGCGCAGCCTGCCGCCATTCTCGAAGCGGACGGTGTGCCCTATCGCAGCTATGCGGCGGGGTCGGTCCAGTCGGTCAGTGTGCGACTGACCTATGACGATCTGAGCGTCGACGAGGCCGCGTTCGAGCGCAAGATGATCCTGCTGCCCTGAAGCGCGCCGCAATCAGCCCCAGGCTTTCGCGGCCCGGCGAGGCGCGTCAGGGCAGGATCAGCAGCCAGATCCAGACGGTCAGCACCGAGGCCCCCGTCGCCACCAGAACGGACGAGGCGGCAACGCGCAGCGCGCGGGCGTACATGGCGGCAAACAGGAAGGCGTTGACACCCGGCGGCATCGCGGCGGTCAGCACCGCGGCACGCAGGTCACCCAGTGGCAGGCCGGCCATCTGGGCCACGCCCCAGGCCAGCGCGGGGTGCACGATAAGGCTGACCGCGCAGACGGCGAGGATCGTGGGCACGTCGCCCTCGGGGCGATACCGCGTGAGGATGCCGCCCAGACCAAACAGCGCGGCGGGCAGGGCGGCCAGGGCCAGCATGTCGGCTGCGTCATTGACCACGTCTGGTACGGGCAGCCCGGTGACCGAAACGATAAGGCCTGCGGTAATGCCAAGGATGATCCCGTTGGAAAACATCGCACGCAGGATGCGGCCCATTTGGGCCAGCCCAAGCGTGCCGCCTGCGCGCAGCACCTCCATAGTGGTGATGCCGACGCCATAGCAAAAGGCGGCGTGAAAGGCGACGATGGTATAGTTCGCGGTCAGGCTGCCGGGGCCAAAGGCACGCTCTGATATGGGCAGGCCCAGAAGGACGGTGTTGGCAAAAAGGCAGGCAAAGCCGATCGCCACCGCGTCCTCCCATCCGCGCCGGAAAATCCAGCGCGCCATGGCAACCCCAAGCGCAAAGACCACAAGGCCGACGCCGTAGTACGTGCTGAGGAGCGGAAGGTTCACGAAATCGCGCACCGCCAGATCCGACACCGCACGGAACAAAAGGCAGGGGATCGCAAATTTCTGGGCAAAGGTCATCAGCCCGTCGGGCAGGTCCGGGGGGACGATCCCGGCGCGGCGCGCGGCAAAGCCCGCGCCGATCACAAGAAATACCGGCAGGATGACCGAGAGAAGCGCGCCCAATGCGGCCTCAGACCGGCAAGGTCATAACAAGCCCGTCATAGGCGGGTTCGACATGGGCGGGGGTTTCCTCCATCACGGTGCGGTAATCGAGGTCGATGTGCATGTTGGTCAGCACCGCGCGGGCGGGCGCGGCGCGCGCGATCCAGTCCAGCGTTTGCGCCAGATGCGCATGGGTCGGGTGCGGATCGCGGCGCAGCGCATCGACGATCCAGATATCCAGCGCCGTCAGCTGCGCCCACGCCGGTTCGGGGATCGCGGACACGTCGGGCAGGTAGGCCAGACCGCCGATGCGAAAGCCCTTGGACCCGATCCGCCCATGCTCCACATCGAAAGGGGTCAGGTCGATGGGGCCACCGGCGCCGTCGATGGTGAAGGGCCCGTCAATGAAGTTCAGATCGAGGATCGGCGGATAGGACGACCCGGCGGGCTGCACAAAGGCATAGCCAAAGCGCGAGATCAGATCGTCCTGCGTGTCTGCGTCGGCCCAGACCGGCAGGCGCTGGCGCATGTTGAAGACGATCATCCGCAGATCATCCAGCCCATGCACATGGTCCGCGTGCTGGTGGGTATAGACCACGGCATCAAGCTCGCCCACGCCCGCCGACAGCAGCTGGGCGCGCATGTCGGGCGAGGTGTCGATCAGAACGCGGGTTGTCCCGCCCGGCCCGGTGCGCTCGACCAGCATCGAACAACGGGTGCGGCGGTTGCGCGGCTCGGCGGGATCACAGGCGCCCCAATGGCCGCCAAGGCGCGGCACGCCGCCCGATGATCCGCAGCCCAGAATGGTAAAGCGCAGCTCGTTCATGGCTCGGCCTGCCACTGGGCGGCTTTCCAGAACAGACGCTCGAAATTCGCCTCGGTCGCTGCGGTGAAGTTTTCGTAGCCAAGGCCGAACACCTCGGCGCCCTTGGCGGCGGTATGCGCCACGTAAGACGGCTCGTTCCGCTTGCCGCGATAGGGCGGCGGGGCCAGATAGGGGCTGTCGGTTTCCACCAATATCCGGTCCAGCGGGGCGGCGGCAAAGATATCGCGCAGCTCCTGGCTTTTGGGAAAGGCGGCGATGCCCGACATCGACAGGTAGAAATCCAGATCCAGCGCCGCGCGGGCCAGACCGGCGCCCGATGAAAAGCAGTGCATGACGCAGGTATAGGGTTTGCGGGCATGCGCTTCGGTCAGGATGCGGGCCATGTCATCGTCAGCGGCGCGGGCGTGGATGATCAACGGCAGGCCGGTTTCCTGCGCCGCTTCGATATGGATGGCGAGGCTGCGTTTTTGCACCTCGGCACTGTCGGCGGTGTAGTGGAAATCAAGGCCCGTCTCGCCGATCCCGACCATTTTGGGGTGCGCGGCGATGCGGGCCAGCTCTTCGGCGCTGGTCATCGGCTCTTCGGCGGCGCTCATCGGGTGAGTGCCGGCGGCGTAGAACACCGGGGCATGCCGCTCGGCCAGCGCGCGCACGGCAGGCTCGTTGCGCAGGCGGGTGCAGATCGTGACCATGCGGTGCACGCCTGCCTCGGCTGCGCGGGCGATCAGCGCGTCATGCTCCCCTTCGAAATCGGGAAAGTCGATGTGACAGTGACTGTCGGTCAGGGGGGCAGGGGTGGTCATGCGGTCGCCGGTGTCTCGAGCCTCAGCAGGGTATCTAGGAGCAGCGCCGAAGGGTCAAGGTTCACCGCCCGCCCGTGCCGCATCCGCCCGCCCAGTTCCTGCGCCAGCTGCGCCCAGGCCCGGCCCGCTTGCGGGTTTGGCGCCAGCCGCACCATCAGCGTCGCTTCGCCCTGCGCGGCCTGATCGCCGGGCGGGGTGCCCGTGGCCCCGGTGCGCGCCAGCCGCGCCAGAAAAAGATCGATCAGGTCCAGCATCATGTCGAGCCGCGCCTCTTGCCCCCGCGCGCCGGCGTGTTCGGCCAGCGCCAGCGCCTGCGCACGGTCCATGCGGGGCAGGCTGCCCGCCAGCTTGACCAGCGCGCCATAAAGGCCAAGGCCCTCGCCTTCGATCAGGCGTACGGCTGTGCCGACCGATCCGCCCGACAGGGCCGCGACAGCGGTGGGGTTGTCCACGGCGATCTCGGCTTGCGCCAGCGCGGCGGCCATGTCTTCGGTGCCCAGCGGCGCGAGGCGCAGCTCGCGGCAGCGCGACCGGATCGTCGGCAAAAGGCGCGCGGGCTGGTGCGCCACCAGCAGCAGAACCGCATCCTTCGGCGGCTCTTCGAGCATTTTCAGCAGCGCATTGGCGGCCGAGATGTTCATGGCGTCGGCGGCATCCACGATCACCACGCGCCGGCCGCCCTCTGTTGCCGACAGGCCGAAAAACGCGTGCAGGCGGCGCACGTCATCCACCACGATCTCGGACCGCAGCTTGCCTGTCTTTTCGTTGACCGTCGGGCGCAGCACAAACAGGCCCGGTTCCGATCCCGCCTGCATCCGGCGCGCAACCGGGTGATCGGGATCGAGCTCGAGCGATGTGGCAGGTGGCGGCGCACCAAAGAGCCCCCCTCCGTCGTCCGGGGGCGTGGCGATCAGGTGCGCGGCGATCTTCCACGCCAGCGTTGCCTTGCCCACGCCGCGCGGGCCGGTGATCAGCCAGCCGTGGTGCAGGCGGCCCGACCCCAGTGCATCCAGAAACGCCGCCTGTGCCGCGTCCTGCCCAAACAGGCGCGGGGTCTCGCGCGGGTGGGGCGCGCCGGGCAGGCGATCTGGTTCGGGGGCGTCGTCGGACATGGCCGCCTTATGGCAGGGCGGGGCGCACCGCGTCCAGCACGGCTTGTGCCACCTGTGCCGGCTCTGCGTCGCCGCCGATCACCGCAAAGCGCTGCGGCTCGGCGCGGGCCATGGTCAGAAAGCCTGCGCGCATCGCTTCCTGCATGGGCAGGCCAAAGTCTTCGAAACGTTCCTCGGTGCCCTGCCGCCCTTTGGCGCGGGCGAGGCCTTTGGCCGGGTCCATGTCGATCAGCACGGTCAGGTCCGGCTCTCGCCCGATCATCAGGTCGTGCAGCGCATCGACCAGCGCGCGCCGGTCGCCGCGGCTGGCGCCCTGGTACTGCCGCGTGCTGTCGGCAAAGCGGTCGCAGATCACCACCTTGCCTGCCTCAAGCGCAGGCAGGATCGTGCGCTCCATATGGTCGCGGCGGGCTGCGGTGAACAGCAGGATCTCGGTCTCGGGCGACCAGCGGTCGGGATCGCCCTCCAGCACCAGCTTGCGGATTTCCTCGGCCCCGGGCGAGCCTCCGGGCTCGCGCGTCAGGACCACCTCGCGGCCTTCGGCGCGCAGGGTTTCGGCCAGCAGGCGCGCCTGCGTGGATTTGCCCGACCCGTCGATGCCTTCGAACGTCAGGAACAGGCCTGTGCTCAAAACCCGTCCTCGGGGCCTTCTCGGAGCTGGCGCACGACCAGCTGGGCCACTGTGCTGACGCGGGCGACAAAGCCGGCGTGGCCGACATCCGTGGCGGCAACCAGCGGGATCTTTTGTTCCGGCAGGCCTTCGGGGGTGACAACCAGAACCCCCAGCGGATCGCCGCGGGTGATGGGCGCGGACAGGGGGCCTTCGTAGACGATTTCGGCCTTGACGTTGTCGCCGCCCAGAACGGGCATCAGCATCCGCACGTCCTCGTGCGCGACCAGCGCGACGCTGGGCGC
>JAHDCH010000155.1 GCA_020629995.1 Pseudaestuariivita sp.
AAGTTGCACGAGGATTGGGGCACGACGCCGGGGGCCATCGATTGCTGCCTGTCGGTGGCCGATGCCTGGGACGTTCAGGTGATGATCCACACCGACACGCTGAACGAGTCGGGGTTTGTCGAAAACACCGTGGCGGCGATGAAGGGCCGCACCATCCACGCCTTCCATACCGAAGGGGCAGGGGGCGGCCACGCGCCCGACATCATCAAGATCTGTGGCGAAGAGCATGTGCTGCCCTCGTCCACCAACCCCACGCGCCCCTTCACGGTGAACACGCTCGAAGAGCATCTGGACATGTTGATGGTGTGCCACCACCTCGACAAATCGATCCCCGAAGACGTGGCTTTTGCCGAGAGCCGCATCCGGCGCGAAACCATCGCCGCCGAAGACATCCTGCACGACATGGGCGCCTTTTCGATCATCGCCTCCGACAGTCAGGCCATGGGCCGTGTGGGCGAAGTTCTGATCCGCACCTGGCAGACCGCTGACAAGATGAAGAAACAGCGCGGCCGCCTGCCCGAGGAAACCGGCGACAACGACAATATGCGCGTGCGCCGCTACATCGCCAAATACACGATCAACCCGGCCATCGCCCACGGCCTGTCGCACCAGATCGGCAGCATCGAGGAAGGCAAGCGCGCCGACCTGTGCCTGTGGTCTCCGGCGTTCTTTGGCGTCAAACCTGAAATGGTCCTTTTGGGCGGCACCATCGCCTGCGCCCAGATGGGCGATCCAAATGCCTCGATCCCCACGCCACAGCCTGTCTACACACGCCCCATGTTTGGCGCTTATGGCCGCAGCGTCGAGCACTCGGCGGTGACCTTTGTCGCGGCCGCCGCGCAGGCCGAAGGGATTGGCGACGCGCTGGGCCTCGCCAAACAGACCGTCGCGGTTGAAAACACCCGCAACATCGGTAAATCGCATCTCAAACTGAACACGGCGACACCGCAGGTCGAAGTGAACCCCGAAACCTACGAAGTGCGCGCCGATGGCGAACTGCTCACTTGCGAGCCCGCCGAAGAGCTGCCCATGGCCCAGCGGTATTTCCTGTTTTGATGCGCCCGCCGGCCTACCAGGTGCCGCGCATGTCTGCGCAGGTGCGCACCGTCGCGACAGGTTCGCGCGGTTGCTTCGGGACAGGTGTGATGTCGAACACCATATCCTCTCGCGTTGTCCAGATTGCCGGATCCATCCGCACCTCGGGCGCCAGCTTGGCGGGATCAATCGCGGATATGCTGCTGCGGCAAAGGTTCAGAACATGTGCCCCACCGCTTATCGGGCCGTTCGGCCGCCGGGCCAGTATCGCAGCCTGCAACTGCCGTTCTTCGGCACGCAGCGCACGCAATTCGGACTGCACGCTGGCAAGCGCGTCCACAAGGCGGGAAAGGGCGATCTGTGACATAAGCCCAGAATTCCCCAACATGCTTAACGAAACGCAAACGCGGGCCGGCCACAGCCGATTTTTTCGCCCTCCGCTTCCCTTTTCTTTCCAGACCGAAGATCCGCACTCATGACCCTGATCGCCCGCACCTATCTTGACCACGGGCATGGCCCTGCCTCGGACACGCTAGAACTGACGTATGACGCGCGGTTCCTGCGGCGTAAGGTGTTGGTCACGACCCGTGGCGCCGAGCTTTTGGTGGACCTCAAGCAAACGACGTCGCTGGATCATGGTGGACGGCTGGTGACAGAAAGCGGCGACCAGATCGAGGTACAGGCCGCGGCCGAGGGTTTGCTGGAAATCACTGCGCAGGATCTCACCAGGGTCGCCTGGCATATCGGCAACCGCCATACGCCCTGCCAGATCGAGGCCGGCCGGCTGCTCATCCAGAGCGATCCGGTGATGGCCGCGATGCTCGATCACCTTGGCGCCGCGACGCGCCAGGTTACCGAACCCTTCACACCCGAAGGCGGGGCCTATGGCCATGGACGCACCCACAGTCATGACCACGGCAATACGCTGCACACACATGCGCACGGCTGACCTTCTGACGCTTCAGCAATGGCTCTCTCCGGCCTATCCGCTGGGCAGTTTCGCCTATTCGCATGGGCTCGAAGCTGAAATCGCCCAAGGTCGTGTTGCGGATGCCGCGTCTCTTGCTGATTGGCTGAGCGGGGTCCTGACCTTTGGCGCCGGCCGCTGCGATGCTCTCCTGATCCGCGGCGCCGCGGGTGGCGCACTGGCTCAATCGGATGCTCTGGCCCGCGCTCTTGCGCCTTCTGCGGAACGGCTGAAGGAAACGCTGGATCAAGGGGTCGCGTTTCAGCGCACGACTGCTGCGATCTGGGGCACCGATCCCTCGCCCTATCCGCTTCCGGTTGCCTTTGGCCATGCGCTGACCCAGCAAGACCTGCCTCTGACGCCAGCCATTGCGCTCTACCTTCAGGCCTTTGCCTCCAATCTCGTCTCCTGCGCCGTCCGCCTTGTCCCGCTTGGCCAAACCGAAGGGCAAACCGTCCTCGCTGGTTTGGCTTCTCTTTGCGCCGTCATCGCTCAGGACACCGAAGGGCAAAGCCTCGACGACATCGGCTCGTCCGCCTTTCTGGCTGACATCGCCTCGATGCAGCATGAAACCCTTTCGCCCCGGGTGTTCCTGACGTGACCTGTCTGGCCCCTCCTTCTTCTGGCCCCAAATATCCCGGGGAGCGCGAGGGGCTGGCCCCTCGCTCCCACCCTCACACATGTCCTTCCGTTGCAATTCAGGAGCTTCCATGACCTCTCCCCATGGCCCATTGCGTGTGGGTATCGGCGGTCCCGTCGGTGCCGGCAAAACCACCCTGACCGCAGCTCTTGCCCGTGCGCTGAGCCCGCATCTGTCGGTGGGCGCGATCACCAATGACATCTACACGCAGGAAGACGCCGAAGCGCTGATGCGGATGCAGGCGCTTCCGCTGGACCGGATCATCGGAGTTGAAACGGGCGGGTGCCCGCACACGGCGATCCGCGAAGACGCGTCGATCAACCTTGCCGCCGTTGCCGAAATGACAAACCGCCACCCCGATGTTGACGTGGTGCTGATCGAATCCGGCGGCGACAACCTGTCGGCCACCTTCAGCCCCGAACTGGCCGACGTGACCCTCTATGTCATTGACGTGGCCGCGGGCGAAGAGATCCCGCGCAAGGGTGGCCCGGCGATCACACGGTCGGACCTGTTGATCATAAACAAGACCGATCTCGCGCCGCATGTCGGCGCATCGCTAGAGGTCATGCAGCGCGATGCAACCCGGGTGCGTGACGGGCGGCCGTTCCTGTTCACAGCCCTGCGCAAGGGCGAAGGCGTGGCCGAGGTGGTGGCCCATCTGGCACGGCTGGGCGGATTGCCTTTGCCGGCCGACGCAGCTGCGCTTACTGGCTGAACCGCGTTGGCGACAGCGCGGCCACGGTCGTCTGATCCAGCGTGGTCGCCGCGCCCTCTACCAGCTCGGCCAGCAGGGCCGAGGCCGCAACGCAGGTCTGAAAGCCATACCCGCCCTGGCCCGCGCACCAATAGAACCCCATTTGCACCGGGTCGCGCCCGATCACCAGCGCTCGGTCGGGTGCAAAAGTGCGCAGCCCGGCCCAGCTGTGCTCGACCCGGGTGACGGGTTCCGTCACCATTTCCTCGTACCGCGCCAGACCTTCTGCCAGCACCATGTCGTCGGGCCAGGCATCCATCGGTTTGCTGGGGTCCTCTTCGGACGGCGAAACCAGCCATTTGCCCGCGTCGGGTTTGGCGTACCACGCCTCGTTTACGCCATCGACAAAGGGCCATCCTGTCACGTCATGGCTGCCCGGCGCAGGCAGCCGCGCGATCGAGCGGCGAAAGGGTTGCAATCCGATCGGCGCGGCACCGGCCATGCGGGCGATGTCATCGGCCCATGCGCCGCCCGCGTTGATCAGGATGTCGGCGCTCCACTCGCGCTCGCCGCTGGTGACCTGCCAGCGCCCACCGTCGCGGGTGATCGCCTCGGCCCGCACGCCCGTCTCGAACCGCGCGCCCGCGTCCAGAGCCTGCCTGCGGAACGCCTGCAGCAAGCGGTCGGTGTCGAGGTCAAACATGTCCGGGCGATAGGCGGCATGCGCCACATGTTGCGGTGACAGGATCGGGATCAGGCCCCGCGCTTCGGTGACCGAAATCCTGTCCAGCCCAAACGCGCGCGCCTCGTTCGCGTGATCTTCCGCCTCGTCCGGCCGACCCACCAGCAGCATGCCCCGCGAGCTCAGGATGTCATTTTCGTGCAGGAATGCGGCGCTGGCCGAATTAAGGGCGCGCACGGTGGCGTTGCCGTAATCCTCGATAAACGCCGCCGCGGATCGACCCGAGGCGTGATAGCCCAGTGCCTCTTCCGCCTCGATCAGCGTCACGCTGGCTGAGTGCGACAGGCGCGCCGCCGCCGAGACCCCGGCGATGCCGCCGCCGATCACAAGGATGTCGGTCATTGCTCTTCGATCCGGTCGGTTGCCGGGGGCGGCGCCGGGCTGAGTGCCGAGACCGCGGCATAGAGCGCATCGTCGATTTCGAACCCGGCCGCTGCAAGTGACACGCCCAGCTGTTCCGGCGCGCTGGCCGAAACGATGGGGCCGGTGACGCCGGGGTGCCTTGCGGCCCAGGCCACGGCGAGCGTTTCGGGCGCAGCGCCTCGCGCATCAGCCAAATCGGCCAGCCCGCGCGCCGCATCATGCATCCAGCCCGGCGCATACCGGGCGGCATAGCGGCTGTCTTCGGTCAGTCGCCCGGACCCGCCGCTGACATATTTCCCGGTCAGCAGCCCGCCACCCAGCGGCGAATAGGGAAAGACGGCGATCTGTTCGGCCTGCGCCATCGGCAGAAGTTCGACTTCGGCCTGCCGTTTGACCAGGCTGTACATCGGCTGAATGGCATCGATCCGGGTGCCGTGGGCGGCGGCAAGGGCCTGCGCCTTCATCACTTGCCACGCGGCAAAGTTCGACACGCCCAGATAGCGCACCGCGCCGCCCGCCTGCAGTTGGGCAAGCGCACCGATCGTCTCATCCAGCGGTGTCGCGTCATCGAACCGGTGCAGATACAGCAGGTCGATCACCTCCAGCCCCATGCGTTTGCGGCTGGTGTCCACGCTTTCGATCAGGTTGGCGCGGGTGGCCGGCCGGTCATAGGCGGCCTTGGTCGCGACAAAGACCTGGTCCCGTTCCGAGGCGATCTGGCGGCCCAGGATCGTTTCGGACTGTCCGCCGGTATAAAGAAACGCGGTATCAAAGGCGTTGAAGCCCGCCGCGCGGCATTGCGCATACATCGCATCCGATGCGGCCGCGTCTGCCTTGCCGCCGTATTGCATGGTGCCGAACATCAGGCTCGACAGCGCTGTGCCCGCAAGCGTGGTCATCTGGGTCATGGCCGCAGGATGAAGGATCGGCGGTGCGTGTCAACGTGATCTGTGTGTGGGTCTGGGGGGCGGGGTTTGTATGGAATGCCCAGTGTGCGGACGAAGCGGAATCGAAGTAGAGAGTGGCAATGTCCGGTTTCCATCGCTCCGCAGTCTATCGTGGGTTCATCCAACAATCGTGACGGTCGAAAAACAATACTTCACCCCGCTCCTTGCTACCTGTTTCCAAAAAAGGCAACGGAGGTTCTATCATGACAATCAAATGGGAACCAGCGTCCTCCGGTTTGGCAGTGGAAAGTAGAACTCCATCATTCTCAACTTCCCATTCGTTTTCCTGAGCCAAGCGCATTAATTGCTCTTTCGTCACGCACCTTGATGCAGCGGCGTCACCAACAAAGTCGGCATATGCACGCCAAGCGTTTCGCGACTGTTCAAGACTTCTCGCTTCAAACCAAAAGTTCGCTGCAGCCAGCGAAACAAAGAGCACCAAGGCTGGAAGAATAAATTTGGCTCTCACCGCAGGAGGCCCTCAAAATGTATCATTGCATCACGAGGCATAGCAGACTTTCGCGCAAATCGCAGCATTCGGCAGATTGGGCTCTAAGAGGCCATCGGTTCGCCGATTGCGCGCAAATAGTAAAACTGCCCCAGCCAAACCATGCGTTCCACAAAAAAAACCCCGCCCAATCCTGGGCGGGGCTTCAAAATTCTCGGTGAGGCGGCCTCTTAGTTCGGGATATCGCCGGTCAGGCCTTCGACGTAGAAGGACATGCCCGCCAGATCGCCGTCGGATGCGGTCTCGCCTTCGGCAAGCCAGTCCGAGCCGTCCTGTTTTTTGATCGGGCCGGTGAAGGGGTGGTAGGCGCCGGTGCGCATGGATTCGACCATGGCAAGCGCCTCGGCTTTCACATCGGCGGGCACGGCATCGGTGATCTCACCGATCTTGACCATGCCGGTCGGGATGCCGTCCCATGTGTCGACCGATTCCCATGTGCCATCCATCACCGCTTGCACGCGGTCGATGTAATAGGGCGCCCAGTTGTCGATGATCGACGACACGCGCGGGAAGGGCGCGTATTCGG
>JAHDCH010000156.1 GCA_020629995.1 Pseudaestuariivita sp.
ATCAGTCGGTGTCGCTTGAGATGTCGCTGTCGGGCTTTACCGCCGGGCTGGAAAAAGCGTCGGTGATCGCGCCGCGCCAGTAACCCCCAAGGGTTCGCCAGGTTCACAGACCGCCCCGCCCGAAACGGCGGGGCGTTTTGCGTTCAAAGGGCCTCGAGAACCGCGTCTGCCGCGCGCAATCCCGGCGAAAGGCCGCCCGCGCCCAGACGATCAAGTGTCAGGGCCATGGCCTGCGCCTGCGCATCAGGCGCGTCCATCACGCCCAGAGTGGCGTCGGCCAGGGCCTCCGGCGTGCACTCTGTCCCGATCCGTTCGGGCACAACGCGGGTGTCGCTGACCAGGTTCACCAGGTTCACCGTGTCCGTCAGCAGCAGCCGCCCGATCACCTGCCGCGACAGCCAGCCCATGGTATAGCCCACCACCATCGGCGTCCGGGCCGCAGCCAATTCCAGCGCGACAGTGCCCGATGTGGCCAGCGCCGTGTCGGCCGCCCGGAAGGCCGCGCGTTTGACAGCCAGTGCCGCCGCACTGCCGGTGCCGGGATCCAACGTGACAGGCATGCCCGGCCAATCCGCGACCGCCGCGCGCACAGGGTCTGCCACCGGCCCGGCCAGAGGCACCACGATCCGCAGATCCGGGCGCGCCGCGACAATCCGCGCAACCGCGCCTTCGAGGATCGGCAACATGTTGGCGATCTCGCTCCGGCGCGATCCAGGCAGCACCATCAACAGCGGCGCATCGCCGATCCCGTGCTCGGCCCGGAATGCCGCAGCCGCGTCGCCCGTCGCCACGGGTTCCGTGACCACAGGATGCCCCACAAAATCGCAGCCCATCCCGGCGCGCAGCATGTAAGGCGGCTCGAACGGGAACAGGGCCAGCACATGATCCACATGCCGCGCCATCTTGCGCGCGCGCCCCGGACGCCAGGCCCAGACTGTGGGCGCGACATAGTGGATCGTGCGCAGATCAGGCGCGGCGGCCTTGATCTGTTTGGCCACACGCAGCGAAAATTCCGGCAGGTCAATGGTGATGACGGCGTCGGGGCGCATCTTGACCGCTGCCTCGGCGGTGTCGCGGATGCGCGCCTTGAGCGTGCCGTACTGGCGCAGGATCGCGCCCAGCCCCATGATCGAGATGTCGTCCATCGGAAAGATCGACCGCAGCCCTTCGGCCGCCATCAGGGGGCCACCGACGCCGTGAAAGGCGACATTGCCCTCGCCCAGACGCTCTTTGAGCCCCGCCATCAGCGCAGCGCCAAGCTTGTCGCCCGAAGGTTCGCCTGCCGTGATGAAAAACCGCCGCCGGGTCATGCGCTTTGGGCCACCAGGAACAGCCCCGCAGCATCAAAGGCCGCAAGCGTCGCAGCGCGGTCCAGCAGCAGCGTCGAGCCAGCGGTGACGCAAGCCCCGGCAAGCCCCGCAGCAGACAATTGCCGGGCGGTGTCCGGGCCGATGCTGGGCATATCGGCGCGCAGGTCCTGCCCCGGCTTTGGCCGTTTCACCAGAACCCCGCCGCCGCTGCGTTTGCGCGCAGGCGTGCCCGCGACAAAGCCAAGCATCGCCTCGGTGCCTTGCGCGGTTTCGATCCCGAGGGCGCGGCCCCCTTCGACCACCGCGCCCTGCCCCACGTCCAGCGGCGCCAGCGCATCCAGGATCGCGGCCCCCCGTGCAGCATCCGCTGTGGCCAACGCGTCTGGCTGCGCCGTGGTGTGACAGCCCGCCGCCACGGTCAGATCCGGCGCAACCTCATGCGCGCCCACCACCTGCAGCCCCTGACGTTCGACAAGCGCTATGGCGGCGCGCAGGCTGGCATCGTCTCCGCCCGAGGCAAGCGCCGCCATGATCATCGGCGCTTCGGCCTGCATCAGCGCGTCGAACTCTGACGGATCAAGGCGTGGCATCGCAATGGCCCCCGCCATGACCACGCGGCTTGCGCCTTCGGCTTGCAGAAAGGCAAACATCTCACCCAGACGCGGGAAATTGGCGACAAAGTCGGTGGGCACGGCCGCCTCTTCTCCTGCGAAGCCGATGATCAGGGCGTCAGGCTCTGCCGCCTGGATCAAGCCGGGCAGCACGCCAGAACCTGCAAGGATCGCCAGCCGCCCGGCCATGTCAGCGCTCGGGCGTGAGGAAGGACCGGTCGCTGTCGCCCAGAATGAATTCGACGATCTCGCGCACATAGGCGCTTTCGGTCTCATCCCCCAGACGGCGCGCGCGTTCCTGGAACGGGCCTTCGCCCTGCGCCAGCATCTGGAACGCGGCGCGCAGGGCGGTGATGTCCGACCGGGCAACGCCGCGGCGTTTCAAGCCCACCAGGTTCAGACCATCCAGCTCGCCGCGTGGTGCCTGAACAAGGCCATAGGGGATCACGTCATTGGTCACCATGGTGACCGCGCCGATGATCGCGCCGCGCCCGATGCGCACCCATTGGTGCACGCCCGACAGGCCGCCGACGATTACGTCATCCTCGATCACGCAATGGCCGGCCAACGCCGCCGAATTGACGATGATCACGTTGTTGCCCACCTGCGCGTCATGGGCCACGTGGCAGCCGGCCATGAACAGGCCATCGTCGCCCACGCGGGTCACCCCGCCCCCGCCGCTGGTGCCGGTGTTCATCGTGACGTGTTCGCGGATGCGGTTGCGTTTGCCGATCACCAGCCGCGTGGCCTCGCCCTTGAACTTGAGATCCTGCGGGATCTCGCCGATCACCGAAAACGGGAACACGACCGTGTCCTCTCCGATCTCGGTCTGGCCGCCGACCACCACATGGCTTTTCAGCTCGACCCGGTCATTCAGCGTCACCTTGGGGCCCACATGGCAGAACGGGCCGATACGGACGCCTTCGCCCAGCTTGGCGCCCGGCTCGATGATGGCGGAAGGGTGCACGCCGCTCATGGCCTAGGCCTCGAGGTCCATCATGGCGGTGAACTGCGCCTCTGCGGCCATGTCGCCGTCCACGGTGGCCTTGCCTTCGAATTTCCAGATCTTGCCGCCGGGCTTGCCGCGCAGCGTGGTGACCTGCATCTCAAGAACGTCGCCCGGGATCACCTTGCGGCGGAATTTGCACCCGTCGATCGCCATGAAATAGATCAGCAGATCCTTGTCCGCCAGATCCATCGTCACGCCGACCATCACCGCGGCGGTCTGCGCCATCGCCTCGACGATGGTGACGCCGGGCATGATGGGGGTGCCGGGAAAATGGCCCTGAAAGTGCGGCTCGTTCATGGTGACGTTCTTGATCCCCAGCGCCGATGCGGTGCCGTCGATCTGCTCGACCCGGTCCACCAGCAGGAACGGATAGCGGTGCGGCAGGATCCGCTGGATCAGCTGGATATCGGCGCGTTGCAGGTCGGTCGTCATGGCTCCCCCGGGGGTTGGTCTTGGATCGTCTCCGCGCTGTACCAAGCGGCGCGCGGTGCCGCAAGCGCGGCCGGGTTACGGCGCCAGTTCGGCGTCGATCCGTTCGATGGCCAGATCGGTGATCACCGCCTTGTCGCGCACCAGCAGCGTTGCGCCCTGTTCCAGCAGCACATCTGCGCCGCGTTCCTGCAGGATCGCGCTCAGGATAGGGCCGACGCGCTGAAAGAACAGCTGGCGGCGGTTTTCAAACTGCTGGGTCAGCGCCCGCGCCTTTTCGTCCTGACCGGCACGCAACGCTGTGACCTTGGCGTCAAATTCTTCGGCCAAAGGACGGAACTCTTCGGGCGTCAGCTCGGTGCGCCGTTCGGTCAGGGCGCTTTCCTCCTGGGTCAGGTCTGCCTCGATCTGCGCGTTTTCGGCCAGAAGCGCCGCGCGCGCCGCCTCGAGATCGGCAAGAAAGTCCTGACCAAAGCGCGACGTGCTCAGCAGCCGGTCGATATCCACGACCAGCACCCGCGCCTCCTGCGCCGGGACCGCGGCCCCGGTCAGGGCCAGAAGGCCCGACAGGATCAGGGCGCGCAGCACCGCCCGCGCCTCAGAACTCGGTGCGGATGGTGAATTCGAAGTTGCGCTCTTTGTCGAAGGATTCCTTGACCAGCGCTTCGGAGAAGTTGAACCGCAAAGGTCCGATGGGCGTTTCCCAGAACAGCGACACGCCGACAACGTGGCGCAGGCTGAAATCGGCACCGACGATATCCGGCGCGTCCGAGCTGATACCCCAAACCGATCCGACATCATAGAACACGCCGCCCGAGATGCCGTATTCTTCGGGCAGGCCCAGCGGGAATTCCGCCTCGAACCGGGCGACCGCAAAGAAATCACCACCAAGTGCATCATTTGCGGATTCCGCATTGCGCGAGTTCGGGCCGATTTCACGCGGGCCGATGCCGCCGAATTCAAAGCCGCGCATGGTCGAGCTGCCCAGCACAAAGCGGTCGGTCACGCGGCTGCTGCCCGAGCTGTAGTGCAAGGCGCCGCCTTCGACGGTGGCGCGCAGCGTGACCTCTTCGTTGAAGACGCGGGTCTGCGCAACGGCGCGCGCGCGGGTGCGCACGAACTGGTTGTCGCCGCCCAGCCCGGCAAAGTCCTGGCCAAATTCGAACAGGAACCCGGCATTGGGGTTCAGGCCCGTGGTGCGCGTGTCGTAGGTATAGGTGTACCCGACCGAGCTGGTATAAAGCCCGCCCAGCTGGGATTCCGCGAAAATGACGTCGCCAAGGGCGTCGTTCACGTTGGAGATATCCGCATACTCGGCTGTATAGCGCACCTGCAGGCGGCCATTTTCGCTGATCGGGAAGGTCAGCGACGGGCGGAACAGGCCAATCGCGGTGTCATAGGAAAACTCGCTGCGCGTGATCTCGGAATAAGACAGCGCCAGGCCAAAGGCCACGTCGCGGCCCAGGAAGGCCGGCTCGACAAAGCTGAACGAATAGTCGCGCGCATTGGCCCCGGTCGACAGGCCAAACGACAGGCGCTGGCCCCGCCCCAGGAAGTTTTCCTCGCGGAAATTGATGTTCACGCCAAAGCCGTTCTGGGACGAGAACGTGCCGCCAAAGCCAAGCGAGCCGGTGGGGCGCTCTTCGACGTCCACATCCACAACCACCTGCTGGGGCGAGCTGCCTTCGCGGGCGTTCACGTCCGAGCGGCCAAAGAAGCCAAGCGCGCGGATCCGCTCGGCGCTTTCGCGGATCTCGCGCGGGTTGAACGGGTCGCCTTCGACGATGCGGAACTGGCGGCGGATCACGCGATCCAGCGTGGCGGTGTTGCCCTCGATATCGATCCGTTCGACAAAGATGCGCGGACCACGTGTGATCAGGAATTCCACATCCAGCGACAGATCGCGTTCGTTGCGGCTGACGCGCGGCTCGACCCGGATAAAGTCCAGCCCTTCGCGGATCGCCAGACGCTCCAGCCGGGCGATCGAATTTTCAACCAGCGTCGGCGAATAGACAACGCCCGGACGCACGCGCAGCGCGTCCTGGAACAATTCGGTGTCCACGTCCTCGAGGTCCGAGGTGACCGTGATGTCGCCAAAGGTGAATTGCTGGCCTTCGATCACGTTGAAGGTGACGAAATACCCGTCGCGTTCTTCGGCCAGTTCGGCGTTCACACTGTTGATGCGGAAATCGACATAGCCGCGCGAGGCGTAGAAATCCGCCAGCACCTGTTTGTCGAATTCGATCCGGTCCGCGATGAACGTGTCCGACCGGATGAACCGGCGGAAGATGCCGGCCTGCTTCGTTTCCAGCGCGCGGCGCAGGCGGCGGTCCGAGTAATTCTGGTTGCCGACAAAGCCCAGACGTTCGATTTCGACCACGTCGCCTTCGAAGATTTCGAACACAAGGTCGACCCGGTTATCGCTGCGGCGGATGATGCGCGGCGTGACGCGGGCGGCGATGCGTCCCTGCTGGCTGTAGGCTTCGGCGATCCGGTTCGAATCCTGCTCGGCAAGCGTGGGATTGAACACGCGCCGCGGTGTGGATTCGACGATGGGTTCCAGATCGTCATCCTTGATCCGGCGATTGCCTTCAAAGCTGATGCGGTTGATGGTCGGGAATTCGACAACCTCGATCACCAGCGTCGATCCGCGCGGCTCGACGTTGACGCTCTCGAACAGGCCGCTTTCACGGATGCGGCGCGCCGCGGCGTTCACATCGGCGGCCGACACAGGCTGGCCCCGCGCGATTCCCGCAAACGTCAGGATGGTGGCGGTTTCAATCCGGGCGTTGCCTTCGACCAGAACGGACTGGAACACAAAGGTTTGCGCGACCGCGCGGTCCGGAACCGAAATCCAAGCCGTTGAAACCAAAAGCGCAATCAATGCCGCTTTGGCCGGGGTCCTGGCTTTGCGCGCGCTGGTCGTTCCCGACCCGGCTGTGATCCCTGTCATCCCGCCCTCACATTCTTAATCATGCGTTGAGATGTGAGTACCGGCAAAGCGACGGGTTGTCAAAACCGCAAAGGTGCTGACAAACAAAGCGGAAT
>JAHDCH010000157.1 GCA_020629995.1 Pseudaestuariivita sp.
ATGCCTTCGCCCACTTCCATGCGGACGTAGCCGGTGATCTCGACACCGGCGTTCTTGGCAGCCTGCTCGACCGTGTTGTCGGGGTCGACCACAAAGGCCTGACCCAGCAGGGTCACTTCCGAGAAGAACTTTTTCATGCGGCCAACGATCATCTTTTCGATGACGGCGTCCGGCTTGCCGCTTTCGCGGGCCTGTTCGGTCAGGACGTTCTTTTCGCGCTCGACCAGCGCGGGGTCCAGATCGGCCTCGCCCAGCGATTGCGGGTTGGCGGCAGCGATGTGCATCGCAACCTGCTTGCCGAACTCTTCGTTCTCGCCCGACAGGCCAACCAGAACGCCGATCTTGCCCATGCCGGGCGCAGCCGCGTTGTGGACATAGGACACGACCGAGCCGCCTTCGACCACGGCCATACGGCGCACCGACATGTTTTCGCCGATGGTCGCGATGGCGTCGGTCACGGCGGTTTCAACGGTCTTGCCGCCCATGTCAGCCGCTTTCAGAGCCTCGACGTCAGACACGCCAATTGCGGCCTCTGCAATGCCGCCGACCATTTTCTGAAAGTCCGCGTTCTTGCCGACAAAGTCGGTTTCCGAGTTCACCTCGACCGCGACGCCTTTGCCGCCGTCAACCTTCACGGCCACAAGCCCTTCGGCAGCGGTACGGCCAGCCTTTTTGGCAGCCTTGGCCAGACCCTTGGTGCGCAGCCAGTCGATGGCGGCTTCCATGTCGCCGTCGTTTTCGGTCAGCGCTTTCTTGGCGTCCATCATGCCTGCGCCGGTCATCTCGCGCAGTTCTTTCACCTGTGCAGCTGTAATCGCCATGGCACAACTCCTGTCATCTGTAGAATGGGGTAAGAGCGGGCCGCTGCCCGCTCTCAAATCAGTCTGGCCTTTGGCCTCAGCCTTCGGCAGGTGCCTCGGCGGGCGCTTCTTCGGCCACGGCTTCCTCGGCGGGCGCCTCTTCCATGGCGCCCAGATCAACGCCTGCGGCACCCAGCTGTGCCGACATGCCTTCGATCGCGGCGCGGCTGGCCAGATCGCAGTACAGGGCGATGGCGCGGGCGGCGTCGTCGTTGCCGGGGATGATGTAATCCACACCATCGGGCGAGCAGTTGGTGTCGACGATGGCAACAACCGGGATACCCAGCTTGTTGGCTTCCTGAACGGCCAGCGCTTCTTTCTTGACGTCGATCACGAACAGCAGGTCGGGAATGCCGCCCATTTCGCGGATGCCGCCCAGCGACGCCTGCAGCTTGGCCTGGTCACGCTCCATGCCCAGACGCTCTTTCTTGGTCAGGCCTTCGGCGCCGTCGTTCAGCTTTTCGTCAATCGCGTTCAGGCGGTTGATCGATTGCGAGACGGTTTTCCAATTGGTCAGCGTGCCGCCCAGCCAACGGTGGTTCATGTAGTATTGCGCGCATTTCTCAGCGGCGTCCGCGACGGGCTGAGCCGCCTGACGCTTGGTGCCCACGAACAGAACGCGGCCGCCCTTGGACACGGTTTCCGAGATCACCTTGAGCGCCTGGTCCAGCATCGGAACCGTCTGCGTCAGGTCCATGATGTGGATGCCATTGCGTGCGCCATAGATGAACTCGCCCATGCGGGGGTTCCAGCGTTGCGTTTGGTGACCAAAGTGCACACCAGCCTCAAGCAGCTGGCGCATGGTGAAATCGACTGCCATCGCGTCGTCCTTTCCGGTTTCTAGCCTCGGCCTGCGCTTTCGGAGTTGCCTCCAACCGGTGGACCTGCGGGGATGTCTGTCCCGCCGGCCCGGCGCAAACCTGTGGTTTTCGTGATGCGGCGCATAGCCCCTTTTGCCAGGTATGGCAAGCGCCGACGCCAGAGTTTGCGTAGGATGGGTGCTAGCACCCATCCCACAGATGCCTTTCGCGCAGCGATCAGAGCAAAACGCGCTCGATCACCCACCAGGCACCCACAAGGCCGATCAGCCCAGAGGCCGGAATGGCGACGGACCGGCGATAGGCCTCACCGTCCCAGCTGACCATCGCGCCGGCGCACAGCACCAGCAGGATGGACATGGCGGCAAACAAAAGGCCAAGATCCCCGAAATCCAGCCCCGGCATCGCGGCGTTGAGCCCAAAGGCGATCGCAGGCACCGCGATCAGTGCAGCCGCCAGATAGGCCAGCGCAATGGGCCGTCCCCGGTCGCCCAGCCCGCCGTCACGCAGCGCCACGAAACACAAGGCCCAGGCCACCGCGATCACCACGATCTGCCCCAGCTCGACCCCGATGTTGAAGCCGATCAGAGCCGCCACAAACTGCCCCGGAGGCAGGCCGAAATCGCCCAGCACCGACGCAAAGCCCAAGCCGTGCAGCAGCCCAAAGCCAAAGATTACGAAAGGCCGCCACCTGTTCAGGCCGTCGGTGAACATGTTCTCGAACGCCACATAGACAATCGACAGCGCGATCAGCGGCTCGACGATCGAGCCGGGAATGTTGACGATCCCCAACGCGCCCAAGGCAAGCGTCACAGTGTGCGCCACGGTGAACAGACTGATCTGAATAACCAGCGGACGCAGCGCAGGAGCAAGAAAGAACAGCCCCAGCACAAACAGGATATGGTCCAGCCCCTTGGGCAGGATGTGGTCAAATCCAACGGGGATGTATTCGGCAAAGGTCGCGCCCCAGCCCTTGGCACCGCCACCGGCCAGCGCGATGGCGGGGCTGGTTTCGCCCGGGGACATGTAAGCGGTCACGCCGTCGGCCACGCCTTGCTGGCGCAGGATCATCGCACCATATCCCGCGGGCCAGGTCACTGTGGCCTCGGTGGCGCCTTCGGGCAGATCCGCGGTGACGGTGATGACCGAATCGCGCGCCAGCTCGACATTGCCCACAGGGGCAATCTCGACACCCGACAGCGTCAGCGGCAGGTCCGAGCCCCCCGCGCTGATCCGCAGCGCCTGTGCCATCGCCGGAAAGGCCGCCTCAACCCTCGCTGCCAGCGCATCCGGGTCCAGCGCGCGCGCGGCATCATAGGCTTCGGCGCGGTCCGATGCGTCGGTGTCTTCAAGATCATCGAGGTTCACGCCAGCGACCAGAGCTTCGGCGCTCATCTGCAAGGCAAGGGTCAGCGTGGTCCCGTCGCGTGTCAGATCCCCGACGGCCGGACGCACCTCGTGCGCGGACGCCATCGTGGCGCACAATGCGGCCCAAAAGGCAGTCAGGATCAAAGCAAGCCGGATCATGGTCGACCTCCCCCATTGATACATGTGTCTTTCGGGCGCGACTGCGCCCGGGTTTGCCGTGTTAGAGCGCAGCCACGTCCGGGCTGCAACGCGAAATCCGGCACCACTTGCACCTTGCGCGCGCCACCTGCACAACACGGGTCATGACACAGCCAGACATCCTTTGCATCGGATCGGTCCTGTGGGACGTGATCGGTAGGTCGGCCAGCCACATGAGCCAGGGGTCGGACGTGCCCGGGCGCATCACCCGCCTGCCCGGCGGCGTGGCGCTGAACATCGCGATGACCCTGGCGCGGTTTGGTCTGCGCCCTGCCCTGCTCAGCGCGGTGGGCCGCGATGCGGAAGGCGATGCGCTGATTGCCGCGTGCCGGAGCCTGGGTATGGATGTCGCGCATCTCTACCGCTCTGACGATCTGCCCACGGATCGCTACATGGCGGTCGAAGGGGCGAATGGCCTGATTGCGGCGATCGCCGATGCGCATTCTCTCGAGGCGGCCGGCGCCAAGATCCTGCGCCCCTTGTCAGACGGAACGCTCGGCAGCGCGGATGCGCCTTTCGCTGGCCATATCGCGCTGGATGGCAACCTGACCTTGCCCTTGCTGACCGAAATCGCGACCAGCCCGCTGTTTGCCGCCGCGCAGCTGCACGTGGCCCCGGCTTCGCCCGGCAAGGCCGAGCGGCTGTTGCCGTTCGTGACCCACGGGCGCGGCCATCTCTATGTCAATCTCGAAGAGGCGGGATTGCTGTGCCAAACCACCTTTGACAGCGCGCGCGCCGCCGCGGAAGCACTTCTCGCGCGCGGCGCAGCGCGGGTTCTGGTTACCGACGGTGGCGGTGCGGCCTGCGACGGCGCGGACGGCCAGCTGATCGAAGACCACCCGCCCGAAGTCCTGGTGACCCGTGTCACCGGCGCGGGCGACACATTCATGGCCGCCCATATTGCCGCCGAAAGATCCGGCGCGGATCGCGCGTCCGCCCTTGCCTCGGCGCTTGGTGCCGCGGCCCGTTATGTTTCGGGAGACACCCCTCTATGACGCTGTTCACCCCGTCGCCAGAGGTCGCCGCGGCGCTTGACGCCGGCACGCCGGTTGTGGCCCTCGAAAGCACGATCATCACCCATGGGATGCCGTATCCCCGGAACCTTGAAATGGCCGCGCGGGTCGAGGCGACCGTGCGGGACGGAGGCGCCACTCCGGCAACGATTGCCGTTCTGGACGGGGCGCTGCACGTCGGCCTGACCGCCGATCAGACTGAAGCGCTGGCGCAGGCGCGTGATGTGGCCAAGCTGAGCCGCGCAGACCTGCCCGTCGCCATGGCCACGGGCAGGACCGGCGCCACCACCGTCGCCGCGACCATGATCGCCGCCCGCGCCGCCGGGATCGAGGTCTTTGCCACCGGCGGGATCGGCGGGGTGCACCGCGGCGCCGAGCAAAGCTTTGATATCTCGGCCGATCTTCAGGAACTGGCGCAAACCGCGGTCACGGTTGTCTGCGCCGGGGCCAAGGCGATCCTGGACCTGCCCAAAACGCTCGAAGTGCTCGAAACCCTGGGCGTTCCTGTCATTGCCTATGGGCAGGACACTCTGCCTGCCTTCTGGTCGGCCACATCCGACCTGCCCGCGCCCCTCCGGATGGATGACGCGGGCGCGATTGCCCGCGCCCACCGGATGCGCGCCGCGCTCGGCCTGCCCGGCGGACAGCTGATCGCCAACCCCGTTCCCGAGGCCGCCGCGATCCCCGAGGCCGAGATCGCCCCCATCATCGCGCGCGCCATCGACGAGGCGGCCGCCGCCGGGATCGAACGCAAGGCGGTCACGCCCTTCCTTCTGGGCCGCATTCTTGAGCTGACAGGTGGCCGATCGCTGGAAACAAACATCGCGCTGGTCCTGAACAATGCGCGGCTTGCGGCACAAATTGCCGCCGAATTAAGCGGCGCGCCCGCAAAATGATCGCGCCTCGCGCTTGGCCGCTTGTGAGCCGCCGGAAATGCTCTTAACTCAGGGGCAAGAAACGACCGGCTGCCCATGAACACGCCTTTTGATGACATGAACCCGCGCCCGCGCCGTCCCGGGCTCTTTGCCCGGCTGCGCAGCTCTTTCCTGACCGGCATCGTGGTGATTGCGCCCGTGGGTCTGACGGTGTGGCTGATCTGGTCGGTGATCGGCTGGGTCGATGGCGTGGTTCTGCCCTTTGTGCCCGAAGCCTCGCAGCCCGAAAACCTGATCAACCGCCTGATCGGCAATCCTCGGTTCATCATGGATGCAGGCGGCGCGCGTGTTCCGAACCCCGACTGGATCCAGGTCAACATCCGGGGCGTGGGTGTTGTGGTGTTTCTGCTGTTCACGATCTTTGTGGGCTGGGTCGCGCGTGGTGTGATCGGCCGGTCGCTGATCCGCTGGGCGGAATCGCTGGTCGAAAGCGTGCCGGTCGTCCGGTCGATCTATTCCGGCGTCAAACAGATCGCCGAAACCGTCTTTGCCCAGACCGAACGGTCGTTCGAAAAGGCGTGCCTTATCGAATACCCGCGCAAGGGCATCTGGGCGATCGGGTTCATTTCGACAGATACCAAGGGCGAAGTGGCCCGGCGTGGTGGCACCGGTGGACCGATGGTGTCTGTCTTTGTTCCGACCACGCCAAACCCGACCTCGGGGTTCCTGCTGTTCTTTCCGTCCGAAGACGTGATCGAGCTGGACATGTCCATCGAAGAAGCGGCCAAGCTGGTGATATCGGCGGGCCTTGTCTATCCCGGCGACCTGCCCGTTGCCGAGGGCGAGGCAAGCCCCGGCTCCTAGTCGAACATCGCAACCAGATCGCTGGTCTGGCGCTCGTTCAGATCGTCGAAATGCGCCTCCAGGAAACGGCCCGCCGCGGTGCGGCCCGCGCTGCGCAATTCGGACAAGACGCTGGGCACCGGGATGATCTTGGTCGCGACGGTCAGCTCCTGCATCAATGCGTCATCTGCGATCATGTGGATGCGCGGCGACTTCATCGCCTTGGCGTCGATCTTGCCAGCCCCGGTCAAGCGCTGCACGAAATTGATCGCCCGCAGCTCGCGCAGGAGCGACGAGTTGAAGCTGATCTCGTTCAGCCGGTTGTGGATGTCCTGCGGCGTGCGCGGCAC
>JAHDCH010000158.1 GCA_020629995.1 Pseudaestuariivita sp.
CGGTCCGCGCGCAGCATGCCAAAAGTGGGCAGCACCTTGATCAGGTCGAGCAGCTTGTTCATCGGGCGCTTGCCCAGATCTTCGAACCCGAACTCATAGCGCCGTGCGCTGTCCTTCAGGAACCGCTCGTAGCCTTGCAGGTCTCCGGGCGACAGGCGCGCCACCTCGGCCTTCATGCCTTCGTCCGACTGGGTCGCGTTGAAGTGCGAGCCATCAGGCCAGCGAATCTGGTAGAACGGATCAAGCGACCGCAGATCAACATCCTTGTCGAAATCGCGCCCGCAGGCCTGCCACAGCTCGCGGAACACCTGCGGCACGGTCACGATGGTGGGGCCCAGATCAAACCGGTGGCCATCGTCCCAGATCGCCGAGCCGCGCCCACCGGGCACATCCAGCCGGTCCAGCACGGTGACGCGATATCCCTTGGCGCCCAGACGCATGGCCGAAGCCAGGCCGCCCAGTCCCGCGCCGATCACGATGGCATGGGGCGCAAAAGCGCGGGCCGCCTCGGTGGCGAGGCCGGGATCGACTCGTGTCATCATGAGGAGAAGTCTAGGCCTGTCTACTTTGATTTACAAATATTGTTTGCGGCAACGGGTGTGTCAGCATAACATGACAGGCGGAACCAAATTGTGGAAGGATGCTCCGATCCAAACGGTCACGCTCACGCTCTACCGTTTTGACAGCTGGCGCGCACGGGCCTGGGCGCTGGGCATGATGGGCTATGGCCGGCTTCTATTGCCGCGGGTGCCCGACATCGGTTTCTGGAAACTCTGCGGCGCTGGCAAGGGCGAAGGGTTCACCCCCACAGCCAACATGGCCACCGTTGCGATCCTGGCCACCTGGCCCGACCAGGAGGCAGCCGAGACCGGCACGCAAAGCGCGCGCGCCTTTCAGCTGTATCGCCGCCATGCGGACGAAGACTGGACAATCTATCTCAAGGCGACGCGCACATCCGGCGCTTGGTCAGGCGAGGCTCCGTTCGAGGTCAGCGCGCAGACAGCGTCCGGTCCCCTGGCGGCTCTGACCCGGGCCACGATCAAGCCGTCCATAGCACTGCAATTCTGGCGCCGCGTGCCTGACATCAGCGCAGTGATCGGCGACGACCCGAACGTGGTGTTCAAGATCGGGATCGGCGAAGTGCCCCTTCTGCACCAGGTCACCTTTTCGGTCTGGCCCGACGCCGACGCAATGGCGCAATTCGCCCGGCGCGACGGACCGCACGCCCGCGCGATCAAAGACGTGCGACGCGGCAAATGGTTCAGCGAAGAGCTTTACGCCCGGTTTTCGATCACCGGAGACCACGGCACATGGGGCGGGACCAGCCCCCTAGAACGATTGGAGGCCGCGTGATGGCCAAGGCATTCCCCTTTTCCGCAATCGTCGGTCAGGACGCTATGAAACAGGCGATGATCCTGACGGCGATCGACCCGACCATCGGCGGCGTTCTGGTGTTTGGCGATCGCGGCACGGGCAAGTCCACCGCCGTGCGTGCGCTGGCCGGCCTGTTGCCGCAGATCGAAGTGGTTGACGGCTGCCCGATCAACAGCGCCTCCCCGGGCGATGTGCCGGATTGGGCCGAATTAGGGTCGAAAAAGCTGCGCAAGCGGCCGACACCCGTGGTTGATCTGCCGCTGGGCGTCAGCCAGGACCGGGTGACCGGCGCGCTGGACATCGAACGCGCGCTCAGCCGCGGCGAAAAGGCGTTCGAACCGGGCCTTCTGGCGCAGGCGAACCGGGGGTATCTGTACATCGACGAAGTGAACCTGCTGGAGGATCACATCGTCGATCTGCTGCTTGACGTTGCGCAGTCGGGCGAGAACGTGGTCGAGCGTGACGGGCTTTCGATCCGCCACGCTGCACGCTTTGTCCTCGTGGGATCGGGCAACCCCGAAGAGGGCGATCTGCGTCCGCAACTGCTTGATCGGTTCGGCCTGTCGGTGGAAGTGACCAGCCCCACCAACATGGCAGACCGGGTCGAAGTGATCCGCCGCCGCGATTCCTTTGACCGCGACCCCGAAGGCTTTGCCAAACGCTGGGCCCGGGCCGAAAGCGGCGTGCGCAAAAAGATCGTCGCTGCGCGAGAGGCGATCAAGACGCTCGACGCGGGCACCGAGGTTCTGGAAGATTGCGCGCGGCTTTGTATCGCGCTGGGCTCGGACGGGCTGCGCGGCGAACTGACGTTGCTGCGCGCGGCCCGGGCGCTGGCGGCCTATGACGGTGCCAAAGCCATCAGCAAGGCGCATGTTTCAGCGGTTGCCCCCCTTGCCCTGTCGCATCGGTTGCGGCGCGATCCGCTGGACGACGCAGGTTCGGCCACCCGGGTTGAAAGGGTGCTGGCCGACGTGTTCGCATGAACACCCCCTGGACCCGTTTTCTGACAGCGCTGGACCTGGTGGCGCGGGCGCCGCATCTGGGCGGTATGGTGCTGACGATGCGGCCCGGTCCGGCATGGGATGCAGCGCTGGCGGCGATTGAAGCTGCCTTTCCCGAGATCCGGCGCTGGCCCGCAAGCCTGTCGCTGCGCGACCTGTCAGGTGGGTTGGACAGCGTTGCGACGCTGGCCGAAGGGCGCGCCGTCTATTCCACGGGCCTTTTGGCACGCGGGCATCCCATCTTGATCCCCTCTGCCGAACGGCTGGATCCCCAGGCGGCGGCCTTGATCGCACAGGCGATGGATGCGGGCACCGCGCCGCCCCTGTTTCTGATCGACGAAGCCGCCGAAGCCGAAGAAACGCTGGCCCCGGCCCTGTTGGATCGCCTGCCCTTCTGGTGCGATTTGTCCGAACTTTCGCTGCGTGACTTAACCGGCCATGCCGCAGCCCCCGATCCCGGCGCACCTGTGCAGGACCCGGCCACAACGCTGACCGTCAGCGCCTTGCGGTTCGGCATCCCCGGCCTGCGCGCGCCAACCCAGGCGCTGGCTGCGGCACATGCGTTGAATGACATGCCGACGGATACAGATGTAACCATGGCCGCGCAGCTGGTTCTGGCTCCACGCGCCACGCAGCTGCCCGCCCCCGAGGACGAAGACAGCCCGCAACCGGAGCCTCAGCAGCAGACATCCGATGACGCCGAGGGCCAGAACCGGGGGCAGGACATTCCGCTGGACGATCTGGTGATCGAGGCGGTTGCTGCGGTGCTGCCGGACCTTTTGAAGAACGCACCGCTGAAACCCAATGGTGCGCGGGGCGGCAAGGGCTTTTCCGGGTCCGGCTCGCGTCGGCGCGGCAACCGGCGGGGCCGGCCCTTGCCTGCGCAGCAAGGCGCGCTGGACGGGCAGGCGCGGATCGATCTGGTTGCGACGCTGCGCGCGGCGGTGCCCTGGCAAAAGATGCGGCGTGCGCAATTCCCGGACCGGCAAGGCGTGATCCTTTTGCCGCGCGACATTCACGTACAGCGGATGGAGGAACGGTCGGACCGCGTTCTGGTCTTCACCGTCGATGCGTCAGGGTCGTCTGCCATGGCGCGGCTGGGCGAGGTGAAAGGCGCGGTCGAGCTGGTTCTGGCACAGGCCTATGCCCGGCGCGATCATGTGGCCCTGATCGCCTTTCGCCGCGACGGGGCCGAGATGCTTTTGCCGCCCACGCGGTCACTGGTTCAGGCAAAACGGCGGCTCGCATCGCTGCCCGGTGGGGGTGGCACGCCGCTGGCCGCCGGGATCGAGGCCGGGATGCGTCAGGCCGTGTCGGCCCGGGCGCGGGGCCTGACGCCTCAGGTCATTTTGCTGACCGACGGGCGCGGCAACATTGCCATCGACGGATCGGCCAACCGGCAGCAGGCGGCGGATGACGCGGTACGCATGGCCCGCAGCATCGCGCAAAGCGACATTGATGCGCTGGTGATCGACACGGGCGCGCGCCCGCAACGGCAGCTTGCCGATCTGGCACACGACATGGGCGCACCCTACGTCCCGCTGCCCCGGGCGCGGGCGGGTCAAATCTCGGACATCCTGACCGGAGCACGCTGATGCACTGGGGGCGCGACCTGAAAGGGTGGCCGCATGCCTCTGCGTCCAGCCGCCTGCCAGGGCCGGTGCATCGCTGGCATGTGCAGGTGATGGGCACGGGGCCAGACCTGTTGCTGCTGCATGGCGCCGGAGGCAGCACGCACAGCTGGCGGCACCAGATGGCCACGCTGGCGGGCAGCTGGCGGGTGATCGCCTTGGATTTGCCCGGCCACGGGTTCAGCACGCTGGGCCTGCACAACCGGTCAGGGCTTGAGGCCATGGCGCAGGATGTCGCCACCTTGTGCGCCGCCCAATCCTGGAACCCAAGCGCAATCGTGGGGCACTCGGCCGGTGCGGCCGTGGCCCTGCGCATGACCTTTGACGGTGCGCTGCAAGGACGCCCGGTGGTCGGGCTGAACGCCGCGCTTGGATCGTTTTCCGGGCTTGCCGGTTTGCTGTTCCCCATGATGGCGCAGGTGATGGCCGCCGCGCCCTTTATCCCCAGCCTGATGGCCCGGCGAGTCGGAACCGAAGCCCAGATCGCCCGGCTGATTCAGGCCACAGGCTCGGTGCTGGACGCCGAAGGGCACCATCTCTATCGCCAATTGGCCTCGGACACCGATCATATTTCGGGCACACTGCGGATGATGGCACAATGGGATCTGGAGCCGCTGCGCGCCGACCTGCCGGATCACCCTTCACAGGTGCGCCTGTTCACCGGCGACCGGGACACGACCGTGCCGCCCATCGTGTCGGTTGAAGCGGCCAGCATGATGCCTCGGGCCAGCGCGGACACCTTGGGCACGCTGGGACATCTGGCCCACGAAGAGGCGCCAGACCTCGTGAACGCCCGTTTGATCGAGGCGCTGACCTCGCTGACGCAGACATCCTGAGCGGCCCTGCCTGCCAAAAAAATCAGCGTTGCCGCTGGCAATCTGTGGCAATTTAGTGCGTTTCGAGCGTGGATTCGCACGAATAGCCCTTAAATCGAGAAGATATTTGATCGGGCACCTGATCCTGTGTAAAGCTCTCATTTGCGGAGGCAGCTTCGCATTCAAGTCTGGAGAGCAAAATGAAAAAGATTTCGTTTGCTGCACTCGTCGCTTCTGTCGCAGCCGTTCCGGCCGTGGCAGAGCAAGCGGCGTCGGCCGATCCGTTTGTCGCAACCCAAGGCGCAGCTGACCCGCTGTACATTGCCCTGGGCCTGGCATTCCTTGCGATCGCCGTTGCAGCATCGTCGGGCACCGACTGAGTCGCGTCCCGAGATTTGTGAATTTGAAGACGGCGGCTCGGTTTCCGGGCCGCCGTTTTCTATGTCCGGTTCGTGCAGGTTCGGCTCAGGCCGTCCCGTAGTGCGACCGGTACCAGGCCACAAAGGCCCCGACCCCGTCTTTCACATCGGTGGTCGGCAACGCGCCCACCAGATCCGACAACAGCTGCGTATCGGCCCAAGTGGCATGCACGTCACCGGGCTGCATCGGCAGCATGTTGCGGTCGATCTTCTGGCCCAGCGCGTCTTCGATGGCGGACACGAAATCCAACAACTTGACCGGCGCGCCGTTGCCGATGTTCACCACCCGCCACGGGGCAACCGGTGACAGGGTGTCTGCGCTTCCAACGGCCGCTCCGGTCTGCGGAGCGGCGTCGATCAGGCGCAGGATGCCTTCGACCAGGTCGTCGATATAGGTAAAGTCGCGTTGCATTTCGCCGTGGTTGTAGACGTCGATCGCCTCACCGGCCAAAGCCGCGCGCACGAATTTGAACAGCGCCATGTCCGGCCGGCCCCAAGGGCCATAGACCGTGAAAAAGCGGAACATCGTCGTGGGCAGATTGTACAGGTGGGCGTAGGAATGCGCCATCGCCTCGGTCGCGCGCTTGGTCGCGGCATAGAACGACACCTGATGGTCGGCCTGCATCTGCTCGCGGTAGGGCATGTCGGTGTTGGCGCCATAGGCCGAGCTGGTTGATGCCAACAGCATGTGCCGCGGCGGGGTGGCGCGCGCTGCTTCCAGCAATTCGAACGTGCCACACAGATTGGATTGCACATAGGATCGCGGCGCCTCAATCGAATGGCGCACACCCGCCTGCGCCGCCAGATGGCAGACCGTGTCGGGTGCATATTCCGTCATCAGGTCGTTCAGCACGCCCTGCTCTTCCAGCGCGGCGATGGCCGGAACGAACTGATCATGCGATTCCAACAGGGCCAGGCGCGCATCCTTCAAAGCGGGATCGTAGTAGGACGACATGTTGTCCAGCCCCACCACACGCCATCCATCGGCAAGCAGGCGCTGGCTGAGATGAAATCCGATGAACCCGGCGGCACCCGTAACCAAGGCGGTGCGTTGCGTCATCAAAATGCTCCTGAC
>JAHDCH010000159.1 GCA_020629995.1 Pseudaestuariivita sp.
CTTCTTCGGTGGTCATCTTCATGGGAGCGTCTCCTACAATTGGGGAATCGGCCCATTCCCCGGGCCGGCTGCGGTATATTTACGGTAGACTGGACCTATGCAGTTAGGGCCAGATCGTCCCGGATCGTGTTGCCAGTTGGGACTGTGAGTCCCATTTTTCGCATTTTCAGGCGATCAGAGAGGCAACAAGAGGATGGGGGAAGCTGCGCGGGGCGGTCACGGCATGAAACTGTTCGGACAGGCCAAGATCAGGCGTGGCGCGCGCGATTTCACCGCTGGCCAGTTCATCCGCGAAAACGACAGATGGTGCAAGGGCCAGTCCGACGCCGTCGCGCGCCAAAAGCCGCACCATGGCCATGTCGTCCACGTCCGCCGCGATGCGCGGCGTGATGTCCAGACGAGCGCACAGACCGTCAAACCCGGTGCGGATCGAGCTTTCGGTCGGAACGATCACCGGTTGGTCGGTCAGCAGGTCGCGTAAATCGGTGCGGGCAAGCAGGCGGGGCAGGCCATGCAACGCGACGGGCTGTTCGGCCAGACGGTGCACGCTCAGCCCGGTGGCCGCCGCGCGATGCGGCGCTTCGGTGGTCAGCACGATGTCCAGTGCAAGACTGCGCAGGTCCTCCAGCAAACTGTCGGTGCGCCCGGATTTCAGGATCAGGTCCACATCCTCGCGCCCCAGAACGGGCGCCAGGAATTGCCGCTGAAAGTTGCGCGACAGGGTTGATTGGGCACCAACCCGCAAGGGTGCCCGGGTTGTGCCGGTCCGTTCCAGCGTCGCCATCAATTCGTCGCCGACCGAAAAGATGCGGTCGGCATGGTCCAGCGTGATCCGCCCGACCTCGGTCAATTCCAGAGCGCGCCCAACGCGGATGAACAGGGCATGGCCCAGACGGTCCTCGAGCGTGCGGATCTGCGCCGAAAGCGCCGATTGCGACAGGTTCAGCCGTTCGGCAGTGCGGGTCAGGTGCCCGGTCCGGGCGACTTCGCGGAAATAGCGCAGGTGATGATAATTGAGCATATCGTTCTATAAAACAGAACGAATACCCTGAAAACTTGTATTTTTCATCTGATAATGCGCCGCCTACATGCCACTTCGACCCACAGACAAGAGGCATCGTCATGGACATCATCCTGGATATTCTCGGCACGCTGGTGACGCAGCTGCAAAAGCCCACGCTGGCGTTCCTGATCGGCGGCATGATGCTGGCTGCGCTGGGCAGCAAGCTGGAGGTGCCCGAGCCGGTGTACAAGTTCATCGTGATCCTGCTTCTTCTCAAGGTCGGTATCGGAGCGGGGATTTCGGTGCGTCAGGCGGATCTGGCCGCGTTGATTGTGCCGGCGATCGCAGCGGCGGCGGTTGGCGTCGCGATCGTGCTGTTGGGGGGCTGGGCTCTGGCCGGGCGGCGGGGGGTGTCGCGCATGGACGGGATGGCGACGGCAGGGCTGTTCGGGGCGGTGTCTGCCTCGACCCTTGCGGCGGGCATGGCAGTGCTCGAGTCCGACGGGATCGCCTACGAAGGATTCATTGGCGCGCTGTATCCCTTTATGGACGTGGCCGCGCTGGTGACGGCCATCGTGCTGGCGCGGATGGGCGCGGCGCGGGCAAAGGTGCCCACGGGCGGAGGCACAATGGCGATGGGCGGCGGCGGCAACCCGCCTGTGGAACCTGGCCTGATCAAAAGCATCCTTGTGGATACAGTGCGCAGCCCGGCGATTTCGGCGCTTCTGCTGGGGCTGGCGCTTGGCCTGTTTGCACGGCCCGACAGCGTTTACGCCAGCTTTTACGAACCGCTGTTCCGTGGCCTGCTGTCGATCCTGATGCTGATCATGGGGATGGAGGCCTGGGCGCGGCTGTCCGAGATGAAAGGCGTTGCGGGCACATATCTGGCCTACGGCCTGACCGCCCCGCTTGTGCATGGCGCGCTGGGGTTTGGCGCGGGGTTGGTGGCGCACCATCTGACCGGGTTTTCCGGCGGCGGTGTGGTGCTGCTGGCGATCATGGCGGCGTCCAGCTCGGACATTTCGGGCCCGCCCACCATGCGCGGCGCCCTGCCCGAAGCCAATCCGTCAGCCTATGTGGGCACCTCGACCGGGCTTGGAACACCTGTCGCGATCCTGTCGATCCCGTTGTGGATCGCGCTGGCCGAGGCAACGATAGGAGTGTAGGCGCGTAGCTCCTTGAAGAATGTTATGATATAACATACGCATCTTCTTAGTCACTTGGATGGGGGGATGCGTCATGCCAAACGGCAATCGAGGGCGGACCAGCCTGAAATGCAGACCGCGCGCGGCAAACAAGATGCGCGAGTTCGACAATCTGCCGCCGCTGCTGCGTCAGTGGGTTGCGTCGTCCACGCTTCCCTGGCGGCCCGGGTCCGTCAAAAAGGCGTATGCGCGCGCGCTGCGCCGTACGGGAAACGAGGCGACCGCCCTGGCCGAGCTGCAGGCTCTGCAATCGCGGCTCGTGGCCAAGGACGCGCGCGCGATCTGGGGTGCGGACCATCCCAACGCAAACGTGTCGTCCTGACGCCTCGTTTTGGGCCAAGTTCCGCGCTATAAGGGCACGGTAGACAACGGACCCGAGGGCGATGCCCAATCCGATAGCCTTTCTGATGCTGGCGATCTGGCCGATCGTCACGGTCGTGATGTTCAAACGTCTCGGCCCCGAAAGGGGTGTGATCTGGACGCTTCTGGTGGGTTATCTGATCCTGCCCGAGCTGCCGGCGCAGTTTGACTTTCCGCTGCTGCCGCCGCTGACCAAGCATACGATCCCGTCGCTCAGCACCTTTTGCTGCGCGCTGCTGATGTTTGGCTATCGCGGCTCGATCCTGCCGCGGTCGCGGGTCGGCAAGGTGCTTGTGCTGACCTTTGTCTTCAGCCCCGCGTTGACCGTCTGGAACAACGCGGATCCTGTGGTCTGGGGCGAAGTCTGGCTGCCGGGCCTGTCGATGTTCGATGCTCTGGCGCTGGTGATGACACAGGCGATGCTGATCATGCCGTTCCTTCTGGCGCGCGCCTTTCTCAATTCCGGCAAGACCCAGCGCGAGCTGATGATCGCCTTTATGTTCGCGGGTCTGGCCTACACCATTCCCATGCTGATCGAGATCCGCCTATCGCCGCAGCTGAACCTGTGGGTCTACGGGTTCTATCAGCACTTCTTCAACCAATCGGTGCGTTTTGGCGGCTATCGCCCGGTCGTCTTCCTGTACCACGGTCTGTGGGTGGCGTTCTTCTGCATGTCGGCCCTGGTGTGCGCGGTTGGCCTTCTGAGAGAAGACACCGAACGTTCCAAGCTGTTCTATCTGGTCTGTGTTGGCTGGCTGGCTGCGGTGTTGTTCCTGGCCAAATCGCTGGGTTCGTTCCTGTTCGCGCTGTTTCTGGTGCCTTGCGTGTTCCTTCTGGGGCGGGTCACCCAGATCAAGGTCGCGATCCTTCTGGGGCTGCTGGCCACGGGGTATCCGATCCTCAAGGGTCTCGATCTTGTCCCGCAGCAGGAAATGCTTGCCGCCGCCGCGTCGATCGATCCCGACCGCGCGGCCTCTCTTGAATTCCGGTTTTCGAACGAAAACATCCTGCTGGATCGCGCCTATGAAAAGCCGGTGTTCGGGTGGGGCAGCTGGGGGCGCAACCACATCCTGAACCCTGTGACCGGTGCCATCGAAACCGTGACCGACGGGCGCTGGATCATCGTGATCGGTGTCTGGGGCTGGGCCGGGTTCCTTGCTGAATTCGGGTTGCTCTTGTTGCCGCTGATATTGCTCTGGCGCGAGGCGGTCGCGCCACGGGATGGCGAGATTTCGCCCTTCATCGCGCCGCTCTCGCTGCTGCTGGCGATCAACATGGTCGACATGATTCCAAACGCGACCATCACGACCCTGACCTGGGTTCTGGCCGGCGCTCTGACCGGATATGCCGAGGTGCTCAAGGCCGAACGGCTCAAGGAAGGCAAGCGCAGCATCTGGACGCTCCAGTGGAAACCCATCCTGTGACCGCCCGCCCCCGTGTTCTCGTCATAGCCGAGGCGGCCAATCCCGAATGGGTCAGCGTCCCGCTGGTCGGCTGGTCCCTGGCGCAGGCCCTGCGCGAGGTGGCCGATGTGCACCTGGTGACACAGGTGCGCAACCGCGACGCAATCCTGCGCGCCGGACTGACCGAAGGCGAGGATTTCACCGCCATTGACAGCGAAGCGCTGATGAAACCCATGTGGGCGCTGGCCGAAAAGCTGCGCATGGGCGAAGGCAAAGGCTGGACCACCCTGCAGGCGATCTCGGCCCTGACCTATCCCTATTTCGAACATCTGGTCTGGCGCCGGTTCGGCCCTTCGATCCGTGCGGGCGCATATGATATCGTGCACCGTGTCACCCCGCTCAGCCCCACGACCGCCAGCCCGCTTGCGCGCAAGGTGGCCCGCGCAGGCGTGCCGTTCATCCTTGGCCCTCTGAACGGCGGCGTGCCCTGGCCCAAGGGGTTCGATGCGGAACGCAGACGCGAAAAGGAATGGCTCAGCTATGTCCGCTCGGCCTACAAATTTCTGCCCGGACGCGGCAAAACCCTGCGCTCCTCCGCGGCGATCCTATGCGGCTCGGGCCACACCCAAAGCGAAATTCCGTCAGCGCTTCAGCCCCGCTGCGTCTACATCCCCGAAAACGGCATCGACCCGGCGCGCTTTTCCGGCACCGCTGCACCGGCCGCGGACGGTCCCCTGCGCGGCTGCTTTGTCGGGCGGCTTGTGCCTTACAAAGGCCCGGACATGCTTCTGGATGCCGCGCGCCCCCTGCTCGAGGCAGGTCAGCTCGAAATCGACATCGTCGGCGATGGCCCCATGCGCGCTCAGCTCGAAGCAATGGCACTGCCCGGCGTCACCTTCCATGGCTGGCAAGCCCATGGCGACGTGCAAACCATCCTCAAACGCGCGCATCTGCTGACCTTTCCGTCGATCCGCGAATTTGGCGGCGGTGTGGTGCTCGAGGCGATGGCGCTGGGCGTCGCGCCCCTGATCGTCGATTACGCCGGCCCGGGCGAGCTGGTCGCCCCGGGTCTGGGCTACAAAGTGCCTGTCGGCCCCCGCGATGCCATCATAGAGGCCTTCCGTGCCGAACTTGTCCGCCTCGCCGATGCCCGTGGTGACATCGCCGCCACCGCCGCGCGGGCCCGTGCCCATGTTCAGGCCCATTTCCTGTGGTCCGCCAAGGCGCGCCAGATCGCCGAGGTTTACGCCTGGTGCCGCGCTGGTTCCCCAGCGCCTGCGCCCGGCTTTTTTACCGCCCCCGCCGCGCCGGACAGCACCGCCGCCTGACTGCTGCGCCCCTGTTTCTTCTCTTTTCAAATATGGCCGCCGGAGGCTCCTGCCGTCTCAGCCCGCGCCGTCGCCCGAGATAACGCGCGCCGGTATCCCCGCGACCGTTGCGCCTTCAGGCACATCGCGCGTCACCACCGCATTGGCTCCGACACGGGCATTGTCGCCGATGGTCAGGGGGCCGATGATCTTGGCCCCCGCGCCGATGTCCACATGACCACCCAGCGTCACAGGGCCGGCCAGTGTGACCTGGTGAAAGATCATGCAGTTCGGCCCGATCCGGCTGGCGGGGTGGATCACGATGCCGGTCGGGTGCGTTAGGCGCAGCCCACCCGCGATGTCTGTCGTCAGGTGGATCTCGCATTGCGTCACGGTCGACCAGATCAGGTGCGACAGCGCCCAGCGTTTCGCCGCCAGCTTGCCCAGCGCTCCGCCTCGTGCGCGGGCGGCCTGATAGCGGCGGATGCTGCGCAACAGCTTCTGGCCCGGGTCCCAGAACCGGCGCACGGCTTCGCGCGACCAATCGGGTTCGGTCGCGGATACGCCGGTCTCGTGGCCCAGCTCTTCGGGTGTCCAGTCGCGGGATGACGTCTTGTCCATGCTGCCATTGTCCGGATTTTAACCGCTTGTCACAATGCTGCATCCGCACCCGTGCCCGCCTGCGCAAAAAGGTGCGACGGCGCTGCAACGCTTGTCGCCAACCGGCGCGCCGCGCTTGACAGAACGGGCCCTCGTTGCGCACACCTGCCGTGTTGCGCGCCGGGGGGCCGCGTCCCAACCTTGCGAGTGATGAGAGACGACCGCCCGATGCTGCCCACCTCCCACGATTATCGCCCCGAAATCGACGGGCTGCGCGCCATAGCGGTGATGTCTGTCGTGCTGTACCATTTTGGTGTGCGGGGGCTGCAGGGTGGATTTGTCGGGGTCGACGTCTTCTTTGTACTGTCCG
>JAHDCH010000160.1 GCA_020629995.1 Pseudaestuariivita sp.
TGGCCGAGCGGCGGCATGTGCGGCAGTTCGCGGGGTTCGAGCGGGTGGCGCTGCGCAAGCTGGCGATGGTGGCGGCGGCGCACCGGCTGGAGGATTTGCGGATCCCGCCCGGCAACCGGCTGGAGGCTTTGAAAGGCGACCGCGCGGGCCAGCATTCGATCCGCATCAATGACCAGTACCGGATCTGTTTCCGGTGGCACGAAGGAGACGCACATGACGTTGAAATCTGCGACTATCACTGACCTCGCCCCTGTTCATCCGGGAGAGGTTCTGCGCGAGGAATTCCTGCGCCCGATGGGCCTGTCGGCCAATGCTCTGGCGGGTCAGATTGGCGTACCTGCGAACCGCGTGTCGATGATCGCCGCCGAGAAGCGGGGGATCACAGGCGACACGGCTTTGCGCTTTGCCGCCGCCTTTGGGACGAGTGCAGAGTTCTGGATGAATTTGCAGAAGACTTGGGAATTAGAGGTGGCTCGGGAAGTGGCTCAACTCCAATCGTGAGTATATCCCCAATTTCTAAATTCAAGAATGTTATCTCTCCAATGAGCTACAACACGCTGGCACGAGATCAGTCGTTGCCAATGTTCCAAACGTGCGTTTTTCCCGGCCTCCGTTGAATAATCCTCATGATTTCGCTCGACCACCTCCACCGTCTTAGTCTGGAAGTTTTTTGAAATTAACGAATTAAGGTGCTTATCAGCGCCTCCATAGCCAAACAAAATTAACCCCTCGGCCTCTTCCATCCCTTCCTCGAGTCGCCTCCAATACTCCCGCAGCACTGGGCTCGCGTTAATTACAGTGGCTTTGTGATCAACATGTGTAAGAACAACATGATTGGTTGAATGACCATGCAAAAGCGGCAACATGCTAAGTGACGCCTTATGAATTTCACCAGATGTGGAATTGTGATAGAGGGGTGATCCATGTAAGTGTAGATAATAACTCTGTCTTGAACTATGAAAACGATCTAGATTTTCCGCCGCAAACGACGGGACAAAACCGTCCAGAAGGTATGAGTAACCCGACATAAGCTCGGTGCCGACAAACGCACGATACAATAGTTCATCGTAATTTAGTGTTGCGATATGAGGTCGCGACGACAAAGCCCACTCCTTCAACGGCCCCACAAACTCTGCCGGCAAAACATCTGGGCAAGCATGAAAATAGCTTGCTGCCTCATGTACGAAAGCTCTAATGGCCGCTGGGAATGCTTTTCCATATTCGTTCAGCCAAGAAGCGCCCCCTAAAATCTCATGCCGGGCTATTTCATCACACGCGGCCAAAACTCTTTGAAGCCGGTCCAATTCGTCTTCAGATTTCGGAAACTCGCTTTCGGTTTCTTCCAAAACTGAGCTTGGAAGACACTGAAGGATTAGCTGTTTCTGACTCTCATTTAGTGCGCTCGCATTATTCCAAGCAAACGATAGCGCGTTTTCAAGTTGGAAATAGTTGTTGTTTAGTGCTCGACCAAGGCCGTTTCCAAAAATTACAAGCTTTCGCAACCTACCCAATCACCCCCTCAAACTCACGCCATTCGCCCTTGCTCATGCCCGAAGTCTCCTGAGTGACCGTTTCGCCCGCCAGCATGCGGCGGACGCAGGAGAGGGCTTTGGAAGAGAGGGTGGCGCCGCCGAGGCGGTAGTCTTCGAAGGCGGAGTAAGCCGCCGGGACCCAGTCGCGGACGATGGAGCAGATGGTGTCGGCGTAGACGCGGATTTCGTATTGGGCATGGGCGTCGGCGCGGAGGCGGAGGAAGTGCAGGAGGTTGTGGAGGTCCACTTTCCAGTACCACTGGGTGTAGATGTTGGCGGGCAGGTTCATGCGGGCCAGCTCGCGGGCGAGGCCTTGCTGGCCGTCCTGGGAGATCATCTCTTCGTAGTGGTCGTAGGAGCGCATGGCGTCGTCGGTGAGGTAGCGAAGAACGCGCTCGGCTTCGGCGCCGGAGAGGGCCTCGCCCCGGCCCTGGTTGTTGACGACCGATTGCGCGGCGAGGTGTTCGGGCGCGGGGATGTAGAACTCGCGGTCGAGGATCGAGTAGCGGGCGGAGTATTCGTTGACGTTGGCGGTGCGGTGGCGGATCCACTGGCGGGCGACGAAGACGGGCAGTTTGACGTGGAGCTTGACCTCGCACATCTCGAACGGGGTCGAGTGCCAGTGGCGCATGAGGTAGCGGATGAGGCCTTCGTCGTTTTGCACCGATTTGGTGCCTTTGCCATAGGACACACGGGCGGCCTGACAGATGGCGGCGTCATCGCCCATGTAGTCGATCAGGCGGACAAAGCCGTGATCGAGGACGGGGTGCGCGGTGTAGAGGTGTTTCTCGGCACCCGGAGAGACAGCGCGCAGGGTGGGCTGCGCGTCAGAGCGGAGGGCGTCGATTTCGGCCTGTTGGTCGGATGTCAGGGGCATGGGCGAATCGGGCTCCTCAGGATGCGGCGGGTCTCCACTTTATCTTGTGGGGCGCAGCGGGGAACCCCGCAAGATACGGTGGCGGCAAATCCGCCGCACTTTGCAGCGAAAAGTTGTGGATGAATTGACTTGGGCCGGGGCGAAGGGGAGATTGCGGGCCAACAACGACGAAACCGGGCAGGATTTCAGGACATGACACGTACAGCACTGCTGATGGTGTTGCTGGGCGCGCTTGCGGCATGCGGCGGAGCGCCGGACAACAATGGCAACCCGCACAATTCGACGGAATCCGAGAAGGACAACCCGTTCGAGCCCGAGCCCGAGACGGGCGCAGAGCAGGAAACGCCGACCGAGACCACAGAGCCCACGGATGCAGAAGCGGCAGAGGCCACGGTGCGAGGAGACGTCGAGACGGCGGTCTACACACCTGCAAGCGGGGGCAGTGCGGCCACGCTGACGCTCACGGGCCTCAGCCTCGACGAGACGCCGATCGCAGCGGTCTACACACGCACGCCCGCGCTGGACCGTCCGGGGTATACCGCGTTCCTGCGCCAGGACGACGCGCTGGACCGGCACGCAACGGTCTATGCCGACACCGCCGGCAGCGGAGCCGTAACGGCGGTGCTGGCCGTGACGGGCGGGCAGTTCAACCGCTATTTCGGCGGTGTGCATTTCGAGCGGTCGGGGAATTACACGCCTCCGTCGGCGCTGGATTCGGACACAGGGCTGGTGACCTACGCGGGCCAGTACATCGGCCTGCTGAACATTCGCGGAGATGGCGCCACGCTGATCACGCCCGAGCCGGGCACGGACCCGTCCCTGATCCCCGTGGACGCGGCAGAGGTCACGGGCCGGATCCTGATCAACGTGGACTTTGCCGACAACACGCTGAACGGCGGCATCTATGACCGCATCTTTGTGGACAGCACGGTCGTCGTGGGTGGCCGCCCGCTGGACAACATCGCGCTGGTCGAAGGCGTGCTGAACCCCGAGGACGGGTCGTTTTACGGCAATGTCGAACGCGAAGGCCAGATTGGGCAGGACATCGGTGATTTTGCAGGCGTGATCGGAGGAGAGGATGGCGCGGGCCTGGCCGGTGGCATCTACATGACCGATTTCGACGAGGGGCTGACCAATGAGGAAGAGTACGGCATCTACGTGCTGGACCAGTGCGGAACGCCCGACGCAACCGACCCGGCCTGTGCCGGCGTCAACTGATCCCAAAGCCAGGGCAAAAGGCGGGGTGGCGACGGCGGCGCTGATGGCGCTGCTGGGCGCGGCGGCACTGATCGCGGCACCGCCCGTGGCTCAGGCCCAGAACCAGACCCAAGCTCAAGCCCAAACCGCAGCCGGCCCTGCCCGGACGCTGACCTTGCCGCAGGCACGGGCAGCCGCGGACGCGGCCTTGCGCGCGGGCAAGTTTGGCGACGCCGAGATCATAGCAAAGGGTCTGTTGCTGGCGGACCCGGACGACGCCTTTGCCCATCTGGTGCTGGCGGCCGCAGCGCAGGGCATGGGCCGATGGACAGACGCGCGCACGGCGGCACGCACGGCCTATTACAAGGCCGAGGCCCGGCCCCAGCGCCATCAGGCCGCACAGATCGCATCACGCGCCGCATTTCAGGATAAACGGACGCTGGCCGCGCAGCTGTGGCTGCGCAGGGCGGTCGAGGCCGCGCCCAACGGCACCCCCGTCCGGGCACAGACCGAAGCGCGCTATCGCGCCTTGAGGCGCGCCAGCCCTTACACCATTTTTGCCGGCATGGCGGTGTCGCCGTCGTCCAACGTGAACAACGGAGCCGAGACGCGGTTCAACCGGATCGAAGGGCTGCCGTTTGTCGGCTTTTTGTCGCCGGACGCGCAGGCGCTGTCGGGCATCGTGGCGCAGGGCCGCGCAGGCGCGCGGATCAAGCTGTCCTATGGCAAGAGGCATCTGACAACGCTGACCCCTGCCCTGTCGGTGACGCGCGTGTTCCTGAGCGAGGACGCGCAAGAGCAATCGCCAACCAGCGAAAACGCGGATTTTGCCCGCACGGACCTGTCGCTGAGGCTGGCCCACGCACAGACCCTGCAGAGCGCGCCCAAGTTGCAGCTGAGCTATGGGGCCAGCCTGGGGCGCGGCTGGCGCGCAGGCGATCTGGACCAAAGCTGGGCCGAGCTGTCGGCGGGTGCAGCGCTGAGGGACGTGGCCGGAGGCATAGCGCAGGCGCAGGTCAGCCGCAGAGTGCAAAGGTCAGAGACCACCGAAGGGCTGAGGGCCGAGACAAACACCCTGAGGCTGGGCTGGCAGCGCAGCATAGGTCAGGGGCACAAGCTGTCGGCGCAGGCCTTCGTGGCGGATACCTCGTCAAATCGGGCAAACGCCCGGAAGAGCAGCAAGGGTGCCAGCCTGACCTTTGCACCCGATCTGAGCATAGGCCCCGCAAGGCTGAGCCTGACGCTGGGCGCAACGCAGACCCATTACGAGGATTACGCGGTCGGCTTTTTCGCAGTGCCCGGAGGGCGCACGGACACAACAAGGTTCGGGCGCATAGCAATCAGCTTTGACGATTGGGATTACGCGGGCTTTACCCCGACGGTGGGCATCACCACGTCCCGAACCACATCCAACGTATCACGGTTCGACACGCAGACGACGGGCGTGTCCTTCGGGATCCGCTCGTCCTTCTGACCCCTGCCCTTGCAACCCCGGGCGGGGCATGGGCGTATGGTCAAAGACATGTCCAAAACAGCAAGGGGAGCGGCCCGATGGCAACGCGGTATCTGCACACGATGGTCCGGGTGAAGGACCTGGAGAAATCCATGGCCTTTTACGAGCTGCTGGGTCTGAAGGAGACCCGGCGCATGGACCACGAAGGGGGCCGGTTTTCACTGATCTTCATGGCGCCCGAAGGGCAGGAAGACTGCCCGGTCGAGCTGACCTACAATTGGGACGGGGATGAAGAGCTGCCATCGGACAGCCGCCATTTCGGCCATCTGGCCTACAGCGTCGGCAACATCTACGAGATGTGCCAGCACTTGATGGACAACGGAGTGACGATCAACCGCCCGCCGAGGGACGGGCGCATGGCCTTTGTGCGCTCGCCCGACAATATCTCGGTCGAGCTGTTGCAGGAAGGTGACGCGCTGGAGCCGCAAGAGCCCTGGACCAGCATGGAAAACACCGGCCATTGGTAAGAGGACCGGTGGCGAAGGGCACGGCGCTGGCGTTTGCATGCTGGACGGGTGCGGCAGAGGCCGCGTGCCGTCAGGCGCTGGTGCTGGCGCTGGATGTGTCGGCTTCGGTGGACGCGGGCGAATACAGGTTGCAGCTGGACGGGCTTGCAGCCGCGCTGGAGCATCCGCAGGTCGCCCAAGCGGCAGAGCAAGGCCCGGGGCACATCCGGCTGCACGTGTTCGAATGGTCCCGGGAGGCAGGCCAGCGCACACTGATCGGCTGGACCGAGATCATACAGAGCGCGGATCTGGCCCGCATGGCAGGGCAGCTGAGGAGCGTGGAGCGCGCAAGCGAAGGAGGCGCAACCGCGCTGGGCACAGCGCTGCAGCACGCAAGCCGGGCGCTGGAGCAGCAAGGCACATGCTGGAGCCAGACGGTGGACGTGTCAGCAGACGGCAAGTCCAACGCAGGGCCACTGCCGGAGACGGTTGATATGGGCAGAGCGACGGTGAATGCGCTGGTGATCGGGCAGGACGCCCAGAATGGCGCGGACCGCAGGCAGGTCGAGCTGGGTGAGCTCAGTTCCTATTTCCACGCGCATGTGCTGAGGGGGCCGGATGCCTTTGTGCAGGTGGCGCTGGGCTTTGCCGATTACGAGC
>JAHDCH010000161.1 GCA_020629995.1 Pseudaestuariivita sp.
GAGTTGGGCATCGAAAAATCGCAAACTGGGCCAATTGGCCGGAATTGTAGATGCCCGCGCACCAATCTCGCCATAGTCGCCGGCATTGTCTCGAAATCAGGCAATTTCGTAACAATTTTAGACGGTTATGGTCCAAATTCCGCCTTAATCCGCACGCAATAAGGCACCGCACAAAGGGTGTGATGTGGGGTGCGGGTCCGTCCAGGGCGGGCATGTAGAAGGGATGTAACATTGAAACGTTTGGGGACAGACACGCAGTCCAGCGTGACCCGTGACAAGATGAGCCTGGCCGACATGATCGCCATGGCCCGTTTTGTTCGCAACGAAGACGGGGCTCTCTCGATCTTTTCGTTGTTCATGTTCATCATGATCCTGATGGCCGCAGGTGTCGGCGTCGACCTCATGATGAATGAAATGAAACGCACCAAGCTCCAGCACACCCTGGACCGCGCCATTCTTGCGGCCGCGGACCTGGATCAGGAACTTGAGCCTTCGGAAGTGGTCAGCGACTACTTTGCCAAGGCCGGGCTGGCAAGCCACCTGCAGGGCGTCTCGGTTGACGAGGGCCTGAACTACAAAGAGGTGTCTGCCACCGCGGAAACCGTCACCGACACGATCTTCATGAACCTTCTGGGCGTCGACACTCTGTCCGCGCCTGCACAAGGCACCGCCGAAGAACGGATCGGCAAAGTCGAAGTGTCGATGGTGCTCGATATCTCGGGCTCGATGCGCGACAACAACAAGATTCAGAACCTGCGCGGCGCTGCACAGACCTTTGTGAACACGGTTCTGGCCGACGAAACCGAAGATCTGATCTCGGTGTCGCTGGTGCCCTATTCGGAACATGTGAACGCCGGTCCGCTGCTGGCCGACCGTCTGAACGTGGACTGGAAGCACGGGTATTCGCACTGCCTCGAATTCCCCGACTCGCATTTTGCATCGACCGCGCTGAACACCCAGCACGAATACGAGCAGATGCAACACTACCAGTGGAACTTTGACGGTGTGAACAACGCCCTCAACGACACCGTGTGCCCGCGCTATTCGTACGAGCGGATCCGCCCGTGGTCGCAAGATGCCGACCAGCTGAACGCGCAGATCCAGCAACTGCAGCCGCGCGCCGGTACGTCGATCTTCCTGGGCCTGAAATGGGGCACGGCGCTGCTTGATCCCTCGACGCGGGGCATCCTTGGCTCGCTTGTCGGGGCTGGCGAAGTCGACAGCACGTTTGCCGGCCGCCCGGTCAACTACAGCGATCACGAATCGCTCAAGACCGTCATCCTGATGACGGACGGGCAGCACGACAAATCGTTCCGCATCAGCGACTGGGCCTACAACAGCCCCTCCGAATACTATCACTGGAGCCGGTACAACCTGAACTACTACCTGTGGAACTACGTCAGCTCGTACTACCACAACCAGTTCCGCTATCAGAAATACGATGCCACCAAGGGTGACACGCTGCTGTTCGACATGTGCGACGCGGCCAAGGCCAACGGGATCGTCATCTGGTCGATCGGTTTCGAAACCCAGCCGCACGGCTCGAGCGTGATGCGTGAATGCGCCTCGTCGCCCGCACACTTCTTCGAAGTCGAAGGCACCGCAATCATCGACGCCTTCACGTCGATCGCACGGCAAATCAACCAGCTGAGGCTGACCCAATGACACAGAAACTGATGCAACGCCTGCGCCGCCACCTGGCGCGCGACGAACAGGGCTCCATGACGGTCGAATTCGCCATCTGGTTCCCGCTCTTCATGGTGGTCCTGCTGGCTTCGATCGAGCTGGGCGTGGTCACGGTGCGCCACACGATGCTGGAACGGTCGCTTGACGTCACCGTCCGCGACATCCGCATCGGCACCGGCAACGCGCCGCAGCACGACGAGATCAAGGCGCAGATCTGCGACAACATCGCACTGGTCAGCGACTGCGAGGAAAACCTGCGGCTCGAGATGGTGCACAATGATCTGCGCAACTGGCAGGCCATCCCCGCAACCGCGGACTGCACCGACCAAAGCGCCGAGGCCAGCCCCGTGCGGTCGTTCTCGAACGGTCTCGACAACGAGCTGATGGTGCTGCGCGCCTGCCTCAAGTTCACGCCGATGTTCCCGACAACGGCTCTGGGCGACGCGATGCACAAAGACGCCAACGGCGACGTCGGGCTGATTGCAACCTCTGCCTTCGTGCAGGAACCGAGGTAAGACACCATGACCAAGCTCAAGACCCTTCTTGGCCGCTACAGCCGCGACGAAGACGCCAACATGAGCGTCGAGGCGGTCATCCTGATGCCGATCCTGATGTGGGCGTTTGTTGCGATGTTTGTCTTCTTTGACAACTTCCGCGCCCATTCGGTCAGCCAGAAGGCGGCGTACACGATCGGCGACATGATGAGCCGGGAAACCGACTATATCACGCCCACGTACATGGACTCGGCCCACCAGCTGCTGCAGCTTCTGGCCGAGGCCGAAAGCGGCGACACCTCGCTGCGCGTCACGGTGATCAAGTACAACGCCGACACCGATCGCTATCAGCGCGTGTGGTCCGAACAGCGCGGCCCCGAGCTGGCGCCGCTGGACAACACCGCGGTTGGCAAGCTGGCCCCGCGCCTGCCGGTCATGGTGCACAACGAGCAAGTGATCCTCGTTGAGACCAAGACGAAGTATCATCAGGTCGCCGATATCGGCCTGCTGAACGACGAGGTCGACACGTTCGTGGTCACCAGCCCCCGCTTTGCACCCCAGGTGCTGTGGAACGCCGGCTGACAAGTCATCGGGTTTCCCCACCCACCGGCCAATCAACCCCGCCCCCCAGGGCGGGGTTTTTTGTGTCCGCACCTGCGCGCGATCTGTGGATATGTCGCATGACATGCAATTTTGATGGACGCAGTCCGCTTTGCTCTCTAGCTTTACGATATTTGATGCACTTTCTTTCTACTTATTGGAGTTTAAGCATGTCTCATTGGAGCTCACTCGCCGGAACCTCGGCGCTTGTTCTATCCGCCTTGGCCGCGCCGCTGATCGCCCCCGCCCCTGCCCGCGCGGATACGGTCAGCTGCGAGCTTTACCTGGACGCCGCGCAGCGCGATGCCTGTTACGTCAAGATGACGACCGAACTTTCGGCCTGCCAGCCAAAGGCGCTCACGAAACTGCAGCCGTTTGGCGCTATCGGGCTTGCGCAATCGGTCGTGCTTTGTAACGGCACGCTGGACCACGAAGCGCGGCTGAGCTGTTTCGACACCGAAGTTAAGCGCGGCGTAAATTTTGTCGACGCGGTTCAGAATTGCACGTCGAACCCGTCGGTTCAGGTGTTTCGGCGCAGCACGGCGCCTGCCGCCTTTACACGCAAGGAACAAACCAAGCGCACTGTCGAGGATGATGTGATCTGCTCGACCACCACGCGCAGCATCTCGGACAATTTCGACGAAAACTTCGTCGCGAAATCGCTGGCGCGCAGCGGGTTGATCCATCCCGGGGCGGTGTTCCACCTCAGCGACATCCTGAATGGCCCCAACGCGCCTCTGGGCGGGCCGGACATGCCGCGCAGGGATTACGACGTCTATCTCAACTTCAACGACAGCCGAGTTGACGTGGACGCGGCCAGCCTGTCGCGCGTATCCGACACCGGGTCCAAACGGCTGACCGGCCGCGTGGATGGCGCGCGCTTTCGCGGATCGGTCAACGAGGTGCTGGACACGATCCTGGTCCAGAACCCGCAGCGCGACAATTTCTCGACCTCGTTTTCCGCAAGCGAGGTGCATTCCGACACCCATCTGAACGTCGCGCTCAAGGGGGCGGCCAGCTATAACGGGTTCAAGATGAACACGTCCTTCGACCTCGACAAGGCGAAGGACAAGACCAAGGTGATCGGCCAGTTCCTGCAGGGCTATTACAGCCTGCATGTGGACGAAAGCACGCTGGCCCGCGGGCTGGATGGCTGGTTTGCCCCCTCGGCCCATGCCGCCGTTCAGGCCGAAATCGACCGCAAGGGGCCATTGGTCTATGTCGATACGGTGGTCTACGGCCGCGCGGCCTATTTCACGACACTGGCGGAAAAGACGGACACCGATGTCGCGGCCATGCTCAAGGCCAGCTACACCCGCGGCAAGAATTTCGCCAAGGGCCAGGGCGATGTGAAATTCGAGGAACACACCAGCCGCAACCAGATCAACGCGACCTTCATCGGACAGTCAGGCGGCGGCGGTCTTGCGGTGACCTCGATGGACGAATTTCGTGACATCATCAACGACGCGCCCCGTGACGGTGCGCGCGGCCAGCCGGTGGCCTATACGCTCAAGTTCGTCGAAGACAAATCGGTGGCGATGACGTCGGTCAACACCTCGTTCCCGGATCGCACCTGCACACCGCTGAACAACAAGGTGGCCTTCAACATCGACAGCATCTCGGTCATCATCGCGGATGACGAAGGCACCGACAACGACAGCGAAATCCACGCGCAGGCGATGGTCAGCGTGACCTATGACACCTTCGAGGATGGCAAAAAGGTCGAGGTTTTTCAGGGCCCGAAAATCATCTCGATCGCGGAAAATGTCAAAGGCCGCCTGCGCGGCGAAGATGCCGTGCCGGACACCCGGGTCGGCAAAAAGGTGATCTTTGACATCCCCGACGACCCCGCGACCGAGGCGAACGAGGTCAAGACGGCGCGGTTCTCGATCCAGTGGATGCTGGTCTACGAAGACGACGACTCGAGCGCGAACGACACGATGTTCGCCTTCAACCCGACCGATCAGCTGCGCACCCTGACGCTCACCGACTTCGAAAAGACGCGCGACAAATCCTTCCGCTTCCGCGGGACGGACCCCGATTCACCCGATGCGGATGTCGAGTTCAACTTTTCGCTGACCCCGGAGGACTGAACCGCCGCGCAAAACGCGCGTCAGCCGCCTTTGCGTTCGGCAAGGTGCATGGCCAGAATATCGGCCATCGCCTTGCCCTCGCCCGCGCCGGTCACGCCGCCGACGCCGATCTTGCGGCCCAGCCGCCAATAGACGCCCGGCGCCCATGCGCGGGGCGCCTTGTCTTTGAGGGTGATCAGAAAGCCGTTTGACGGCTTGAACGCCAGCATTCCGCGTTCGACATTCTCGATCTGGTCCCAGGGGGCCAGAACCTCTTTGCCCTCGATCTCCAGCCCGCGCTCGCGCGTCAGGATCAGGCGGATCTGCGTTGCATCCCACATGCGCCACGCGGAATACAGCGCGGCTGCGGCCACGACCAGCATGAACACGGTATAGGCCAGCTCGGATGGCGGTGCGCGCAGCACGGTCCACAGCACCAAAAGGCCCAGACCGCCCAGCGATCCGACACCCAGGATGCGCCGCCCGTAGGAGGCCTGAACCGACGCGAGGTAAGGGCGATCATCTGTCATGCCCGCCGCATACGACATGCGCGCGCAAATGGCGAGAGGCCGCGCGCGCTAGCCCCGGTTTGGAACGACCTCGGCGCCGGGCTCTTCGGGTTCGTCATCGACCATTTCCGGCGGAAAGCCAGGCGCGGTGATATCAAGGCCGGTCTGCTCTTCGAGCCTTTTGATGATGTTGGGCGACAGCTCGCGCGGGCCATAGCGCGCGATGCCATCGGCAAAGATGTCGATCAGCAGCGGCGACAGCTCGAGCGTCACACCCGCCTTTTCGGCCACGTCCTGAAACAGGCCGATGTCCTTGGCAACAAGGTCCATCGTGAACGAGATATCGCGCGAGCCGTTCAGGATGACCTGGCTTTCGGTTTCATGCACGAACGACGTGCCCGAGCTGATCTTGATCGCCTCGTAGCTGGTGTTGAGGTCCATGCCCGCGGCCTTGCACACGGTCAGCGCCTCGACGCAGCTGACCAGGTTTGCGGTGGCCAGATAATTGGTCACCACCTTCAAAACCGAAGCCGACCCCAGATCGCCCGTGTGCAGAATACGCCGTCCCAGCGTCGTCAGCGTGGGCAGGATCCGGTCGAACGTGGCACGATCGCAGCCCGCAAAGATCGAGATATTGCCCGTATCCGCCCGGTGACACCCGCCCGAGACCGGGCAATCCACTGCCGCGCCGCCGCGCGCGATCACCTCGGCTCCAAGGCGTTTGACCTCGTCCGCATCGGTGGTCGACATCTCCATCCAGATCTTGCCTTCGGTGACATGGGGCAACATCTGGTCCATCACGGCGGCGCTGGCGGCCGGGGACGGCAGGCAGGTGATCACCGCGTC